>NZ_JAMFRV010000522.1 GCF_026224925.1 Pseudomonas sp.
GCCGAGGCGGCCACGGACGACACCAAGCTCAGCGCCGTGACAGTGATATCCACCGGCGTGCGCGGCCAACAGCGCACCGTGGCCGACAGCCCGGCGCCCATCGACATCATCAGCAGTGAACAGTTGCTCAAGACCGGCCGTGCCGAACTGTCCGAGGCGATTTCCAAACTGCTACCCTCGTTCAACTTCGGCACCAACATCGCCGGCTACAACTCGGTGACCCGCCCTCTGAGCAACCGCAGCCTCGGCCCGGCCTACACCCTGGTGCTAGTCAACGGCAAGCGCCGGCACAATGGTGCGACAGGCCAGCGAGGCTCGATCGACAACAGCGGCGCCAATGCCGTCGATATAGACCTGATCCCGGTCAGCGCGGTGGACCACATCGAAGTGCTCAAAGACAGCGCCGCCGCCCAGTACGGCTCTGATGCGGTGGCCGGGGTGATCAACATCATCCTCAAATCCGCCAGTTCCGGCGGGCATGTGGAAAGCAGCTACGGCAAGCTCTATTCCGGCGAGGGCGAAACGCTCAAGG
This sequence comes from Pseudomonas sp., assembly GCF_026224925.1. Taxonomy (GTDB): domain Bacteria; phylum Pseudomonadota; class Gammaproteobacteria; order Pseudomonadales; family Pseudomonadaceae; genus Aquipseudomonas. The sequence goes on from NZ_JAMFRV010000522.1 coordinate 533, forward strand.
TTTCCGGCGACGAAGGCTTCAAACTCGGAGAGAGCGGTTTTTTCCACCTGGCCGCCGACACCCGCAGACGCGGTGATGCCTCGTGGAACGGCAAAGCCGACAGCAGCGTCAAGGCCTTCAGCGACCCGGTCAAGGAAGCGGCCTGGGATCGGGTGGCGATCAAGAACGGCGACCCGGATCTCAAGGCTTTTAACCTGGCCTATAACGCCGAACTGCCGCTGGACAACCTAACCCTGTACTCCTTTTCTACCTATGGCGAGCGCGATGCCGAGGCCGCCAACTACTTTCGCCTGCCGACGGGCACCGCATCAGTACCGGCGATTTTCCCTGACGGCTATTACCCGCTGAACAACATCAAGGACCGGGATTACCAGTTCCTGTTCGGCGGCAAGGGGGAACTGGCCGACTGGAATTGGGACCTGAGCACCACCTATGGGCGCAACAACGTCCACCACTCCAGCGACCTGAACATCAACCCGTCGCTGGGCGCCGCCTCGCCGACGAAGTTCGACAACCTGGCGACCTTCCGCTTCGAGCAATGGGTCAACAACCTAGACTTCACCCGCCACTACGACAGCCTGTTCCATCTGACCTCGCCGATACAGGTGTCCGCGGGCCTGGAGCATCGCTGGGAGCGCTTCAGCACCTTCGCCGGCGACCCCGATGCCTACACCACCGGTACTTACCCGGCTGCCTCCGGCGCCCAGGCGGCAGTCACCATTCGCCCGGAAGATGAAGTCAGTCTGATCCGTAATAACTATGCCGGTTACCTGGACCTGGGCTTTGATCTCACCGATCGCTGGTTTCTCGATTTCGCCGGGCGGTTGGAACATTACGATGACAATTCGGGCAATACCTTCGGCCTGAAAGTGAACTCTCGCTACGAACTGACCGACACGGTCGCGGTACGCGGCACCGTCGGCACGGGCTTCCGTGCGCCGTCCCTGACCCAGATCGGCTACACCGTGGCCGACAACCGGGTGGCCACCGACGTGAACGGCAACGTGGTCCCGGCTGTGACCCGCCTGACCCCGTCCGGCAGCAGCCTGGCGAAGGCTCTGGGCGGCGATGACCTCAAGCCTGAGAAGTCCCGCAACCTGGGGCTGGGCCTGACCTGGCAACCGGCGCCGCGCACCAGCGTCACGGCGGATGCCTACGTGATCGACATCGACGACCGCATCGCCCTGACCAGTAACATCTACGACCAGGGCAATGGCGTCATCAACAGCATCCTGCAATCCCAGGGCGTAGCCTCCGGTACCTGGGTCAACTACTACACCAACGCCTTCGACACCCGCACCCGCGGCCTGGATATCGTCGCCGATCACACCACGCCGTTCGGCGCCTGGGGCAATATACGCTGGAGCACGGGCTTCAATTGGAACAAGACCACCATCGAGGGTGTGCGCGACAGTCCGGCCTCCCTGAGCAACTCCGGTGTGACTCTGGTGGGCCGTGACCGCGAAGGCGACTTAACTGAAGCCACGCCCAAGACCAAGTGGATACTAGGGGGCAACTGGACGCGCGACGACCTGGCGGTGAACCTGCAGACCACCCGCTACGGCTCAGTCAAGACCCTGGCAGTCAACCCCACCGGTGATCGCAGCTTCGGTGCCAAGTGGATCACCGACCTGGACGTCAGCTACACCTTTTTCGACCATCTGACCGCCAGCATCGGCGGCACCAACATCTTCGACGTGCGCCCAGACAAGCACGCGGTCTACAGCAGCCTGGGCCTGGCCGCTTATGGCAACCCGCCGTTCTACCCCGGTGGTGGCTACTGGTACACCAAACTCGCCTACGACTTCTAAACCTGGAGGGCGTCAATCCCTTTGACTTTGGCCCGATCAAGACCCTCGAGGGTACGTAGCGTCCGTTGATCGGTAAAACCACAAATAACCGCTCAGGAACGGCGTTTCTAGCGCTGTTCTACGTATTCATTGATCCAGAGCAGGTTGCTGGTCATGTGGCAGGGCTAGGTTTGGCTATCACTGCCACCAAGGCTAACATCATGCCCCCTGCTCTCTCAGGAACTATCACCGCTCGGTCCGAGCGACTGCATATGGGTTTCGTCGTCGCGTGGCTGTTCTGCGCCCTTTTCTACTTCGTGCAATACGCGCTGCGCTCCGCCCCCGGCGTGATGATGCCGGAGCTGACTTCGGCGTTCGGCCTCGATGTTGTGGCGGTCAGCGCACTGGTTGGCCTTTATTACTACACCTATTCCGTGTTCTCGATCATTGCCGGTGCAGCGTTGGATCGGCTTGGCGCCAAGTACGTCATACCGGCCGGTATCCTCATGGTTGCAATCGGCGCGGCGCTGTTTGGGCTGGGCGAGCTGCAGGTCGCGCAATTGGGTCGTCTGCTGCAGGGTGCCGGTTCGGCCTGCGCCTTCACCGGCGCGGTGTACCTGGCAACCCACGGCTTCCCGCCCCGCTATCTGGCCACAGCAGTAGGTTTCACTCAGTGCTTCGGCATGATGGGTGGCTTCGCCGGTCAGTTCGCGGTGGGCCCAATCATCCACGGCACGATCCCCTGGCAGCAGTTCTGGTTCATGGCCGCCGCCTGCCTGCTTATCATCGCCCTTCTGGTCATGTGCGTGACTCCCAAAGGCCACGACACCAGACCGGTGGGCAGCAGCAACTCTCTGGGCTCGATGTTCGCGCCGTATAAAAAAGTCTTGAGCAACCCACAGTCTTATCTGTGTGGCTTCACCGCTGGCCTGTTGTTCCTGCCGACCACCATCGGCGACATGATCTGGGGAATACCGTTCCTGCGCGACGGGATGGCGGTCGGTTACACCGAAGCAGTGAATCGCAGCAGCATGATTCCCCTGGGCTGGGTCATTGGTTGTCCGCTGCTGGGGTACATTTCCGATCATCTGGGGCGGCGCAAGCCGGTATTGATCGGCGGCGCTCTGCTGATGCTCGCCGCCAGTGCCGCGATTCTCTATCTGCCGGCCGACATTGCCCCGCACTACCTTTTCGGCCTGCTGCTGGGCATTGGCTCGGGTGCGGCGATGATCCCTTACTCAATCATCAAGGAAGTCAACCCGGACAACGTCAAGGGCAGTGCCACCGGCGCCATCAATTTCCTGGTGTTCACTTTCAGCGCATTGCTCACACCGGTGTTCGGTCATCTGCTGGCACGGATCGCCGCCGGCAACGCCCTGACCCTGCCAGTGTTTCAAGAGGCAGGCGCCTGGCTGCTGGGGGGCATCGTGATCGCCATCGTCCTGGCCGTATTCCTTATCGAAACAGGCCCAAAAGGCAAAGCAAAGACAACCCCGACCACGTAATAACCACACCCTGAAACCAGAGCTGGTCACCCGTTTAGCCGATGAGAAGCCCATCATGAAATCTTTGAACCATGACATGAGTCCCGGCGTTGACCTGACCAAGCGTCAGGTCACAGGTGCCGTGCGTATCAGCCATCCGATCTATCACGACCTGTTGCCGCCCTGTAACGATGCCTGTCCGGCCGGGGAAGACATTCAAGCATGGCTGGCCCTGGCTCAGGCGGGTGACTATCGCGCTGCGTGGCAAAGCCTGATCGCTGACAATCCATTCCCCGCCATCCACGGCCGGGTCTGTTATCACCCCTGCGAGACGTCCTGCAATCGCAGTGAGCTGGACAGCGGCGTGAGCATCCATGCGGTCGAACGTTTCCTCGGCGACCTGGCCCTGGAACACGGCTGGACCGCCAAGGCCGTGCCCTCCAGTGGCAAGCGCGTACTGATCGTCGGCGCCGGGCCGTGCGGACTGTCCGCTGCCTGGCATCTGGCAATGCGCGGTCATGCGGTGGAAATCCACGAAGCCGGCCCGGTTGCAGGCGGCATGCTGCATTTCGGTATTCCGGCCTATCGTCTGCCCCGCGATGTGTTGCATCAGGAAATTGCCCGCCTGGAAACCCTGGGCATCCGCATTCTGCTCAACCGCAAGGTTGAGGATGTGCTACTTGAACAATCCAACGGCCGTTTCGATGCCGTGCTGCTGTCGATTGGCGCGCAAGTCGGGCGCCACATCGATATCCCGGCCCGTGACGCGGCCAAGGTTTACGACGCCGTGACCCTGTTGCGCGCCGCGGGCATCGGCGAGAAACCGCTGCTGGGGCGCAGGGTCATGATCTACGGCGGCGGCAACACCGCCATTGACGCCGCGCGCACCGCCCGGAGGCTGGGCGCAGACGACGCGATGATCATCTATTACCGCGACCGGGCGCACATGACCGCCCTGCCCTTCGAAACTGAGGAAGCCCTGGAGGAAGGCATCAAGATCCGCTGGCTGTCGAGTATCAAGGAAATGGACGGGCAAACTATTCAGGTGGAAAAAATGGCCCTGGATGCCGACGGCAAGGCGCAGCCGACCGGCGAACTGGAAACCTTGCAGGCCGATACCCTGATCCTCGCTCTAGGCCAGACCAGCGACACCGGTTTTCTGCGCTCGATACCTGACCTGACCTTAGCACCGGACGGTACTGTGATCGTCGGTGAAGACATGCAGACCGGCCATCCTGGCGTGTTTGCCGGCGGTGACGTGACCCCAGGCAACCGCACCGTAACCACCGCCACCGGCCACGGCAAACACGCGGCACGGCACATCGACGCCTGGCTGCATGGCACCACTTGGCAACGTCCGCCACGACACTCACTGGTGCGCTTTGCGGATCTGCATCTGCCGATCTACAGCGATGCGCTGCCTTCACAACAAACCAGTCTGGCGCTCGACCAGCGCGAAGGTTTTGCCGAAGTTCTCGGAAGCTTGAGCGCCGCCCAGGCGCAGCATGAAGCGCGTCGCTGCCTGTCATGCGGCAATTGCTACGAATGCGACAACTGCTTCGCCGCCTGTCCCGAGGACGCCATCATCAAGCTAGGGCCGCAAGCCGGTTACGAAGTGAACATGAACCTCTGCACCGGTTGCGCCGTGTGTTTCGATCAATGCCCCTGCCACGCCATCGACATGGCGGCCGATGCCGCTGCCGTTGCGGAGAGAGCCCAATGAACCAGCGCAGCACGATGGACGCCAATACCGCCGTGGCCTTGGTCGCTTACAAACTCAGCGAAGTGTGCGCGATCTATCCGATCACCCCCTCCTCGACCATGGCCGAGTTGGCCGATGAATGGATGGCCGCCGGTAAGCTCAACCTCTGGGGCAACCTGCCGCTGGTTCAGGAGATGCAAGCCGAAGGCGGCGCTGCCGGTGCGGTGCACGGCGCACTGCAATCCGGGGCACTGACCACCACCTTCACCGCGTCCCAGGGCCTGCTGTTGATGCTGCCCAACATGTACAAGATCGCTGGCGAGTTGACCTCGACGGTGTTTCACGTCGCGGCCCGCTCCCTGGCAACTTCGGCACTGTCGATCTTTGGCGACCACTCCGATGTCATGGCCGCGCGCATGACCGGCTTCGCCCTGCTCAGCGCCGCGTCGGTTCAGGAAGCCCATGACTGTGCCTTGATCGCCCACGCCGCGACCTTGCAATCGCGAGTGCCATTCCTGAACTTCTTCGATGGTTTTCGCACCTCTCACGAACTCAATACCGTGGAGCTGCTGGATGAAAGCGTGTTACGCGAGCTGATCGACGAATCGTTGATTCGCGCCCACCGCGCCCGTGCCTTGAACCCCGAACACCCGTTCATTCGCGGCACCGCGCACAACACCGATACCTATTTTCAAGCCCGGGAAGCCAGCAATTCCTATTACCAGGCGGTCCCCGGCATTGTCGAAACGCTCATGCAGCGCTTCGAGAAACTCACCGGGCGCCACTATCAGCTGTTCGAGTACCACGGTGCTGAAGACGCCACCCGCGTGATCATCCTGATGGGCGCCGGGGCCGAAACGGTCCGTGAAACGGTTAAGATTTTGAATGCCTCGGGCGAAAAAGTCGGTGTCGTGCAAGTGCGCCTCTATCGTCCGTTTTCCGCCGAACATCTGCTCGCTGCGCTGCCCGCTTCGGTGCAGCGCATCGCGGTACTGGAGCAAACCAAGGAACCCGGAGCCACCGGCGAGCCGTTGTATCTGGACGTAATCGCCAGCCTCGCCAACGCGTTTTCCCGCGGTGAACGGCAAAGCCTGCCGTTAGTGGTCGGGGGTCGCTACGGCATTTCCAACAAGGACTTCACCCCGGCGATGGTCAAGGCCGTCTATGACACCTTGCTCAATCCACAGCCGCTGCACAGTTTCACCATCGGCATCAACGATGACGTCACCCACCTGAGTCTGCCTTGGGACGCGACCTTCAGCATCGAGAAGCCCAGTGTCACCCGCGCGGTGTTCTATGGCCTGGGGGCCGACGGCACGGTGGGCGCGAACAAGAACAGCGTGAAAATCATCGGTGAAGACACTGACCTGTATGCCCAGGGTTATTTTGTCTACGACTCGCACAAGTCTGGCGCGCAAACCATCTCCCACCTGCGCTTCGGCCCGGAACCGATCCATGCGCCCTACCTGATTGCACAGGCAGGATTCGTTGCCTGCCACAAGTTCGATTTCCTGGAACGTCAGGATCTGCTGGGCCTGGCCGCGCCGGGAGCGACCTTCCTGCTCAATGCGCCGTACACCGCCGAGACCGTGTGGGCGCATCTGCCACGGCCGGTGCAAGCCACCATCATCGAAAAAAAACTCGACTTCTACGTCATCGACGCCTCAGCGGCAGCCCGCGACTTGGGCCTCGGCACGCGCACCAACACCTTATTGCAAACCTGCTTCTTCGCCCTGTCCGGTGTGCTGCCCAGGGAAGATGCGATCACCCAGATCAAGAAAGCCATCCGCAAAAGCTACGGTCGCAAAGGCGAAGACGTGGTGCAGATGAACTTTACTGCAGTGGACGGCGCCCTGGAACGCCTGCATCAAGTCAAGGTGCCGAGCAGCATCAGCAGCGTCACTGAGCTGCCGGCGTTGGTGCCCGAGGCTGCGCCGGCTTTCGTGCAGGCGTTTACCGCAAAAATGTTCGCCAGCCGTGGCGATTACATCCCAGTCAGCCAGTTGCCGGTGGATGGCACCTTCCCTTCCGGAACCAGCGCCTACGAAAAGCGCAATATCGCCGATGCCGTGCCTGAGTGGGACCAAGACCTGTGCATTCAGTGCGGACAATGCAGCTTCGTCTGCCCCCATGCGGTGATTCGCGCTCGCTACTACCATGAAGACCGACTGACCCACGCACCCGAGGGCTTCCCTTCGGCACCGATCAACGCCCGTGGCTACCCTGAAGCGCGCTTCTCGCTGCAGATCTATCTGGAAGACTGCACCGGCTGTGGCTTGTGTATCGAAGCCTGCCCGGCGATCAGTCCTAACGATCCGGCAGTCAAGGCGCTGAATATCGTCGACAAGCTGCCGATCCTGGAGCGCGAACGCAGCAACATCCGTTTCTTCGAAACCCTGCCGGTCAACGATCGCTCGCTGGTGGATTTCTCCAATATCCGCGGCGTGCAATTCCTCCAACCGCTGTTCGAGTTCCCCGGTGCCTGCGCCGGTTGTGGCGAGACACCGTACCTGCGGCTGCTCAGCCAGCTGTTCGGTGACCGCCTGCAAATAGCCAACGCCACCGGCTGCTCATCGATCTACGGCGGCAACCTGCCGGTCACGCCCTGGACCAAGAACCATGAGGGTCGCGGTCCGGCGTGGTCCAACTCGCTGTTCGAAGACAACGCCGAGTTCGGCCTGGGTTACCGCCTTGCGGCGGACCAGCACGTGGCCCTGGCCCTGCGCCGGGTCGCCGAACTGGCACCGCTGGTGGGCGAAGAACTGGCCAAGGCCATCACCGACGCGCCACAGATTCAGGAGTCGGAAATTCGCACTCAACGCGAGCGTGTGGCTGAACTGAAGGTCAAGCTGCTTCAGCTTGAAGGCAAGGACGAGCGCGCAGCGGACCTGTTGTCGGTGGTCGATCACCTGGTGCGCCGAAGCATCTGGTTGGTGGGCGGCGATGGCTGGGCCTACGACATCGGTTATGGCGGCCTTGACCATGTGCTTGCACAAGGTCGCGATGTGAATGTGTTGGTGCTCGACACTGAGGTGTATTCCAACACCGGTGGCCAGTCCTCCAAAGCCACGCCCTTGGCCGCCGTTGCAAAATTCGCCACGGCCGGCAAACGAGTCCCGCGCAAGGACCTGGCGATGCTGGCGATTGCCTATGGCAACGTCTACGTCGCACAAATAGCCATGGGTGCCAACCCGCAACATGCGCTGCAAGCGTTCCGTGAGGCCGAGGCCTATGACGGACCTTCGCTGATCCTCGCCTACAGTCACTGTATCGCCCACGGCATCGACATGCGCCAGGGTATGCATCAACAGGAACTGGCCACCGCCAGCGGTTACTGGCCGCTGTTTCGCTACAACCCTGAAATGCGCAAGGTCGGCGCCAACCCGTTCCAGCTCGACTCGCCACGGCCGACCATCACCCTCAAGGACTACGCGTACAACGAAACCCGCTACAGTTCCTTGGCCGATACCGACGCCAAGACCGCCGTCGACTTGCTCGATGCCGCGCAGCGCTGGGTCGACGAAAAGTATCGTCAGTACGAAGACCTGGCCGCCCGCGATGGCAGCCGGTTCTGGTCACATACGCCAGTTGAACCGGTGATTTTGGGTTGACTGTAGATATCTGCCAACCCCCCGTATTCAGGATCAAACCCATGACCAGCTCCATGCCCATCAATGCCAACGATCTGGAACGAATACATAACCGCTCCTTCGAGGAGATAGTCATCGGTGAGTCGGCCTCTCTGGAGCGCACCCTGACGGCTCAGGACATACAGCTGTTCGCACTGGTCTCCGGCGATGTGAACCCGCTGTATGTCGATCCTGACTTTGCCGCCACCAC
>NZ_JAMFRV010000523.1 GCF_026224925.1 Pseudomonas sp.
ACCGCAGCAGCCGATTCCTTGCCGCTGAACTGGTTCGTGAGAAGATCATGCGTCAACTCGGTGCCGAGCTGCCGTATCAGATCACCGTGGAAATCGAAGAATTCAAGCAGCAAGGTAAAACCCTGCACATTCACGCGCTGATTCTGGTGGAGCGTGATGGTCAAAAGAAAATTATTATTGGCGACAAGGGTGAGCGGATCAAGCGCATCGGTACCGACGCGCGCCGTGACATGGAGCTGTTGTTCGACTCCAAAGTCATGCTCAACCTGTGGGTCAAGGTCAAAGGCGGCTGGTCCGATGACGAACGCGCCCTGCGCTCGTTGGGTTACGGCGACCTGTAAACCAAGCAACGCGGTGTGGGGTCGCCCGTCGGCCCACACGCCACGCTGATACTGTCTATACCCGCTACGCTCCCCATTGCTGCACTCTGCGAGCCTGCCTTAACGATGAGCACGCCAACCGGCCAACTTGCTTATGTGCTGCACAGCCGGGCGTACCGCGAAAGCAGCGCATTGGTCGATTTCCTCACGCCTCAGGGTTTGCTGCGCGCAGTATTGCGCAGTGCCCGCGGCAAGGCTGGCACGCTGGCCCGACCGTTCGTTCCCCTTGAAGTCGAATTTCGTGGCCGTGGCGAACTGAAGAATGTCGGGCGCATGGAGAGTTCTGGCCTTTCGACCTGGCTCATCGGCGAAGCATTGTTCAGCGGTCTTTACCTGAACGAGCTGTTGATTCGGCTATTGCCCCCTGAAGTTCCGCATCCCGCTGTTTTCGACCACTATGCCGCCACGTTGCTGGCGTTGGCTGAAGGTCGGCCGTTGGAACCGTTGCTGCGTTCTTTCGAATGGCGTCTTTTGGATGAACTCGGTTACGGCTTCGACCTGGATGCTGACATCAACGGCGATCCGGTGGCGGCTGACGGTATGTACCGTTTGCAGGTGGATGCCGGGCTGGAGCGCGTCTGGTTGTTGCAACCGGGGGTGTTTCAAGGCGTTGAGCTGTTAGCCATGGCCCAAGCTGACTGGAGCGCGCCGGGTGCGCTGTCGGCGGCCAAGCGATTGATGCGCCAGGCGCTGGCCGTGCACCTGAACGGTCGGCCCTTAGTCAGCCGCGAATTGTTTCGCAAGCCGTGAGCAAGCTTTATGCTGCCTCGGTCTGTTTCGATCACATTGACAGGAGACATCCGTGAACCAAAGTACCCGCATTCTTCTCGGCGTAAACATCGACCATGTGGCCACTCTGCGTCAGGCCCGCGGCACACGTTACCCCGACCCGGTGAAAGCCGCGCTGGACGCCGAAGAGGCCGGCGCTGATGGGATCACCGTGCACCTGCGTGAAGATCGCCGGCACATTCAGGAGCGCGACGTGCTGTTGCTCAAGGATGTGCTGCAAACCCGCATGAACTTTGAGATGGGCGTGACTGAAGAGATGCTCGCGTTTGCCGAGCGTCTGCGTCCTGCGCACATTTGCCTGGTCCCGGAAACACGTCAGGAACTGACCACTGAAGGTGGTTTGGACGTTGCCGGGCAAGAAGCACGGATCAAGGCCGCAGTGGACCGCCTGGCGAAAGTAGGTTGTGAGGTGTCGCTGTTCATCGACCCTGATGAGCGTCAGATAGCCGCCTCAAAACGTATCGGCGCACCCGCCGTTGAGCTGCACACCGGCCGTTACGCCGATGCGCAAACCCCCAGCGACGTTGCCGACGAGTTAAAGCGCATAGCTGATGGCGTGGCCTTTGGCGTAGCCCAAGGCCTGATCGTCAACGCCGGCCACGGTCTGCACTACCACAACGTTGAAGCAGTGGCCGCGATCAAAGGCATCAACGAACTGAACATCGGCCACGCGCTGGTTGCTCATGCCTTGTTCGTTGGTTTTAAATCGGCAGTGGCCGAGATGAAAGCCCTGATCTTGGCGGCTGCGGCCAAGGGTTGAGCTCCCCTGTGGGACCGAATTTATTCGGGAAGGCATTGAGTCAGACGCAAACGATGCCGGGTGTGAAACCCATTCCCGAATGAATTCGGTCCCACAGCAGATCGCCGATTACCTATAGGAGTGAATTCATTCGCGAAGCTCTATTTCACCACGCAGAACTTAAGGCTTACGCGCCACGATCACTGCACGCATTGGCGCCGGCAGTCCTTCTACCGTACGGCTGTGATCAGCCGGGTCAAGGTAGTCGCTCAGTGAATTAAAACGCATCCACTCGGTGCCGCGCTGTTCCTCCACCGTGGTGGTGCTGACATCGACACAGCGCACATCAACAAACCCTGCACGCCTTAGCCACAACTCAAGCGCCGGT
>NZ_JAMFRV010000524.1 GCF_026224925.1 Pseudomonas sp.
AATACCCAAGACACGCAATGTCGCCGACAAACCAATAGGCATGGAGAGGTTTGAGGTAGACACAGTTTCGTGTGTATCAGACAACAATTTACGAAACTGTATGAGCGCTGGCCGTGAGGTAGCGGGTGATGGCTTCGACGCCGCGATTAAGGTGACGCTCAAGTATGTCGACGGCTTTATCGACGGCCTTCTCAGAGGCTGCGTTAAGGAGCGCCCAGTGATCGTCTTGTGCAAGCTTTCCCAAGCCCATGGCCGAAAGGTTGAAGCGCAGGAACCGCTCTTCTTCGTTCAAGCCATCTTCAACCAGGCGTAACAGTCTTCGGTTGGGAGCCTTGCTATAAAGCGCCATATGGAACAGACGATTTAATCTACCCATCTGACTGTAATCAGTTTCGATTTCAAGCATCTTGATATAGGCGCCGGCAACGGCAATGTCCTGCTCGTCCAGAAGCGGGATCGACAACCGCAACGCCTCTGACTCCAGCAGTAAACGTAAGCTATACGCATCAACCGCATCCTCACTCACCAACGGCGCAACCACGGCACCTTTATGTGGCTCGACACGTAACAGTGACTGCGCTTCCAGTTGACGTAGAGCCTCGCGAACCGGCATGCGGCTGACGCCGAACAGTGTTGCCAGTTCTTGCTGGCGTAATGCGGTGCCACTGGGGATACGCCCGTCGAGTATGGCGTTACGCAGCTTTTCCTCGATCACCGCCCTAGCAAGGTGTGAGGGCAGTTGCTCCTTTCCCAAGATAGAACTCAAATAGCTTTCGTTATCGGTTTCTTGCATACCTATGCTCCTACAGCTACGGGGGCAATGTATCCAATCCACACCAAATAGTGTCAGGATGCTTGGCGATCCTTGTAAAAATAGCCGGTAGTCTTTGAACCACTTGGTTTAATTGATTTCTTCGGATGAAGACCGAAGCTAAAAACCAACTTATTGCCTGCCAGCATGGCGGTATCTGTGTGAATGCAACATCTTACCGCGCATTTTCAAACGCAACAGACACACCAGATATTTGGTGAGTGTGATTGCAGGATGCCATTGTTTTTTCCGGATTGAACCCGCACCATCGACCGGTTCTCGGATGACCGAACGGACTAATTCAGTGGCGGTACGTTTTGCTTTTAATCGGTCGCAGCGAACCCGTTATTTAGGGTATTGGCTTTGCTTCGTGTTGCTACTGACCGGCGTCATGCTGACAGGCAGCCTGAATGCCGATTGGGACTTTTCCGTCATCAGCCGCAAGGCAGAGGCCCTTTATGGTCCTTTGGGCGAGGGGCGCGTTCGGATAGATGCCTGGCAACGATTGTTATCAACCGAGAAGCAGGTCAGCGAGAAAGAAAAGCTCGAAGTGGTCAATCAGTTCTTCAATCACCAGATGCGCTATGTAGAAGACATTGATAACTGGCACGTGGAGGATTATTGGGCGACGCCTATCGAATCGCTTTGGAAAGGTGCCGGCGATTGTGAGGATTATGCAATCGCCAAGTACTTCAGCCTTCGGCGCCTAGGGGTACCGAACGACAAACTGTTGATCACCTATGTCAAAGCTTTGCGCCTCAACCGTGCACACATGGTACTGACTTACTACTCAAGCCCGAACGCTGAACCGTTGGTACTTGACAGCCTTATCAATGAAATCAAACCGGCCAGCCAACGAACGGACCTGTTACCGGTCTATGCCTTCAACGGCGAAGGGTTGTGGTTGCCGGGTGCGACAGGCAATAAACGAGTGGGTGATACGAAACGACTGTCACGCTGGCAGGATGTGTTGAAAAAGATGCAGGCCGAAGGCTTCCCGGCCGAGCCTGATCTCTAGGAGTTTTGATGTCTCTGTTTAAACAGTTATTGCTCGCAATCTGTCTGTTCCTGGTGGTCGCCTTCAGCGGCAGCTTTATGGTCAGCGTGGAGAGCTCGCGCGCGCAATACGTCAATCAGTTGCGCTCACACGCGCAAGACGCGGCGACTTCGTTGGCACTGTCGCTGACACCAAATATTGACGACCCAACGATGGTCGAATTGATGGTCAGCTCAATCTTCGACAGTGGCTATTATTCAAGCATTCGGGTTATCGACATCACCACCAACAAAGTCATCGCCGAGCGTTCAGGTACTCCCGATAGCGGAAGTGTTCCGGGTTGGTTCGTTAAACTGATCGGCCTCGACGCGGCCGGAGGCGATGCGATTGTCAGCCGCGGCTGGCAGCAGGCGGCGCGTGTTGAAGTGGTCAGCCACCCTATGTTTGCACTGGCGAAATTGTGGGACAGCGCGCTCGGCAGCCTGGGCTGGTTAGTAGTGTGTGGTCTGGTAAGCGCGGTTCTTGGCGCCTTGTTACTGCGCCGGCAGTTAAAGCCCCTGGATTACATGGTCGCGCAATCTCACGCCATCGCCCGACGCGAATTTCTTAGTTTGCCTGAGCTACCCAGTACGCCTGAGTTGCGGCGGGTCGTTCAGGCCATGAACCAGATGGTCGAAAAGCTCAAAGCACTGTTTCAGGAAAGTACTGAACGCAGTGAAAAACTACGCATCGAGTCTTATCAGGACAGCCTCACCGGCCTGGCCAACCGTCGTTATTTTGAAATGCAGCTCAATGCTCGGGTCAGTAACCAAGAAGAAGCCAGTTCGGGTTACCTACTGTTGGTGCGAGTGAAGGATCTGGCAGGATTGAACCAGCGTCTAGGCGGCAAACGTACAGATCAACTGCTCCAGGCGGTAACCGAACAATTGGTTCGCCAATGCGCGCGCTATCCGGAAACCAACAACTTGATCACCCGCAGCCGAGGGGGAGAGTTTGCCGTATTGGCCCCTGGCCTGATGCGTGCCGAAGCATTATTGCTGGCGCAAAATCTTGAAAGCTCGCTGCTCAGCCTGCAGGCCACTGGGGCGTCGGATGTCACCCCGGTGGCTCACATCGGACTGGCTCCGTACAACCCGGGTGATTCGCCGCAAACGTTGTTGGGTCTTGCCGATCAAGCATTGTCCCAAGCGGAAATCGAGGGTGAGCGCAGCTGGAGCTGTATTGAACACAGTGCAGCCGTCACCTTGGGTGATGACCAGCACACTTGGAACAAGCTGCTTGATGAGGCGCTGACCCAGCGACGTTTTCAGTTGTTCTTTCAGCCCGTGGTGGATAGCCGTAACCCAGCGCACGTGCTGCATTACAAGGTACTGTCACGTTTGTTGGATGACCAAGGGCAAACCATCCCTGCTGGTCGATTCCTGCCGTGGCTGGAGCGCTTTGGTTGGTCGACACGGCTCGACCAACTCATGCTTGAACTGGTTCTGCAGCAAATGACGCTGCATAACCAATCACTGGCGTTGAATCTTTCTGCAGCCACTTTGGCCGACGCGGTAGTACTGAACCATATCTTTGAAACGCTGAAGCATTATTCGCGGTTCGGCAACCGGCTCACGCTGGAAATAGGTGAAGAGCAACTGCCCGAGCAGGCAGTACTTGAGCAACTTACCCGCCGCCTGCGCGAGCTTGGGTTTTCACTGGCAGTGCAGCACTTCGGTGGCCGTTTCAGCATGATCGGCAAC
>NZ_JAMFRV010000525.1 GCF_026224925.1 Pseudomonas sp.
ACGATCTGCCGAAGCTGGTCCGTTCCTTGGCGTAATCGCGTGCGACTTCAAACGCAGCGCGGGCCATGCCAATCGCTTGTGCAGCGATGCCAACCCGTCCGCCTTCGAGGTTGGCCAAAGCAATCTTATAGCCTTCACCCTCGGCTCCCAGGCGCTGATCAACCGGGACTTTGACGTCTTGGAAGAGAATCTCGCACGTATCAGAGGCGTGCTGACCCAGCTTTTCCTCAACCTTGGCGACGGTGTAACCGGGTGAGTCAGTAGGCACGATAAACGCTGTGATGCCGCGCTTGCCGGCGGCGGGATCGGTCACGGCGAATACGATCACCACACCGGCGTTTTTCCCGGACGTAATGAACTGTTTACTACCGTTGAGTACGTAATGATCGCCGTGCAGCTGCGCTCGCGTGCGCAGGTTGCTGGCATCAGAGCCGGCTTGGGCCTCGGTCAAGGCAAAGGCGCCGAGCATCTCGCCGCTGGCCAATGGCTGGAGAAAGCGTTGCTTCTGTTGGTCGGTGCCGAACCTTAGGATAGGCACGCAACCCACCGAGTTGTGCACGCTCATGATGGTGGAGCAGGCGCCATCGCCTGCGGCGATTTCTTCCAGGGCCATGGCGTAAGCGAGGTAGCCGGTGTCACAACCACCCCATTGCTCGGGAACGAGCATGCCGAAAAAGCCCAGCTCGGCCATCTCATTAATGGCCTGGCGCGGAAACGCGTGATCGCGGTCCCATTGCGCCGCGAACGGCCGGAGTCGCTCCTGGGAAAACTGCCGGGCGGCGTCGCTAATCTGTTGTTGTTCTTCTGTGGGGAGCATGACCGTTTCCTTGATTAACGCTTCAGTACAGGCATTCAACCGCAACGGCAGTCGCTTCACCGCCGCCAATGCACACCGCCGCAACGCCTCGCTTTAGACCGCTTTGGCGCAATGCGGACAACAGCGTGACCAGAATCCTTGCGCCTGAAGCACCAATCGGATGGCCGAGTGCACAGGCACCGCCGTGAATATTCAGTTTGCTGTGGGGGATGTCCAGCGTGCTCATGGTGACCAGCGCCACCACGGCGAACGCTTCGTTGACTTCAAACAGGTCGACGTCTTCCAGCGACCACTCGACCTTGCTCATCAGCTTTTTGATCGCGCCGATGGGGGCTGTCGGAAACAACCCAGGTTCGTCTGCAAAGGCTGCGTGACCATGTATCACCGCCAACGGCACGAGCCCGCGGCGCTCGGCTTCGGATCGACGCATCAGCAGGAGTGCCGCAGCGCCATCGGAGATTGAGCTGGAGTTGGCCGCCGTCACAGTCCCTCCGTCGCGAAACGCTGGCTTCAGGGTCGGAATTTTCTCAAGACGGGCTTTTGGCGGTTGTTCGTCATTGCTGATCAACCGCTGCTCTTTGCCGACCGTCACCTGCAGCGGAACAATTTCGGCGGCGAAACGGCCATTGCTGATGGCCTGCTGGGCGCGCGTCAGAGACTCCACGGTATAGGCATCTTGCGCTTGCCGACTAATCCCGTTGGCCTCGGCGCAATCTTCTGCGTAAGTGCCCATCAAGCGGCCCTTATCGTAGGCGTCTTCGAGGCCGTCGAGAAACATGTGATCAATAACTCGACCGTGGCCCATCCGATAGCCGCTACGGGCTCGGTCCAATAGATACGGCGCGTTGGACATGCTTTCCATCCCGCCCGACACCGCCACCCGCGCGCTGCCGGCGAGTAACAGGTCATGGGCAAAGATCGTCGCCTGCATGCCGGACCCACACATTTTGTTCACCGTGGTGCACAGGGTCGACGTGTTCAACCCAGCACCCAATGCCGCTTGCCGAGCGGGCGCTTGACCCAGCCCCGCTGACAGCACACAACCGAACACTACTTCGTCGATATCCTGCGCAGCGACACCTGCACGCTCCACGGCGGCACGAATTGCTGCCGCGCCCAGTTGCGGCGCGGTCAAGCTGCTCAGTTCACCCTGAAAACCACCCATTGGGGTACGCACGGCACTGACGATGACAATTGGATCTTGAATAGACATGGTTGCGGTCCTCTTCTTTACTCAGGCAGCTAGACGGCCAGTTACTTGGCGGCCATACGCAAGGCGCCATCGAGACGGATCACCTCGCCGTTGAGCATGCTGTTTTCAATGATATGCCTGACCAGTGCAGCGTACTCTTGTGGCTTGCCCAAACGGTGTGGGAACGGCACGCCAGCGGCCAACGACTCACGCACTTGCTCGGTCATGCCGGCCATCATTGGCGTTTCGAAGATGCCGGGGGCGATGGTCATCACCCGTATGCCAAACCGCGCCAGTTCACGTGCTGCGGGCAAGGTCATGCTGACAATCGCGCCCTTGGATGCGGCGTAGGCCGCCTGGCCGATTTGACCGTCATAGGCCGCTACCGAGGCGGTATTGATGATAACGCCACGCTCACCGCCTTCACCCGCTTCGGTTTCAGCGATGGCGGCTGCGGCCAGGCGCAGGAGGTTGAAGCTGCCGATCAGGTTGATGTTGATCACTCGGCTGAAGCTGTCCAAGGCGTGCGGGCCGTTTTTGCCGAGAATCTTCTCGGCCCCAACCACGCCCGCGCAGTTCACTAGGCCGTGCAGTGCGCCGAAGGCCGATACAGCGGCATCGACAGCGGCCTGAGCGGCAGACTCTTGACTAACATCCGCCACCGCATAACGCGCAAGTGGGCCAAGCTTTTGCGCCTCGGCGGCCACTGCCGGCTCGTTTATATCCACCAACATGACCTTTGCGCCTGCGCTTACCAGCATCTGCGCAGTGGCCGCACCCAGACCTGAAGCGCCGCCGCTGACCAGAAAAACCTTGCCTTCGATTTGCATGAAAATACCTTTTTTTCGTTATTTTTAATAAGGAGCTGGAATAACGAAATAGTCGGCTTCTGATCAAGCGCGGGCAATGGTCAAAGCGTTCAAGTTGGATGACTGGTTTGGCCAATGGTAATGCGCACCTCCGACGATATCCGGCACATCAGACAGACCGAGGTGCGGCCTTCGCGAACAAGTTCGCTCCCACCAAATCTCTGAAATGCCCCAATTTCTGCGCCATGCCGAGAACCTTGACCGAACTTGTTCGGGAAGCAGACGCAGCGGTGTACCAGACAGACGGCAGCGTTGCCTTCGTTACATTCATGCCCCTATTATCAAGCTCCGGTAGTGCCCCGGATTGGACCCTGACCATTTACGGAAGGCTTTGTAGAATGAGCTGGTATCGGCAAACCCCAATCGGGCGGCGATGTCGGCGAAGCTGATGTCGGGGTCGGCCAACCAGATGATCGCCAGCTCTTTGCGCACGCTGTCTTTGAGGACTTGGTAGGTTTGGCCTTCGTCGGCCAAACGCCGACGCAGGGTCGAGGCCGACATGTGCCAGGCTTTTGCCAGCGCCTCGGTCTCTGGCCAACGCTGCGCTGGAAGCGTTCGCAATTGGTTTTTGATACGTCGGGCCAAGCTGTCCGGGTCGCGGTACTTCACCAGAATATTGCCCGGCGCTCGGCTGAGGAAACGGTTCAACTCCTCGGCGCTGCGCTTGATCGGCAGGTCCAGGTAATCAGCGGCAAAGATCATCCGGGTGCGTGGCCGGTCGAAGCGCAGATTATCCGAAAACATCACGCTGTAGTCTTCGCAAAAGTCCGGCTTGGCACAGCGCAGCTCTACGGCCAGTATCGGGATTCGCCGTCCAGCCAACCAACACGCCACGCCGTGGACAATCATCCAATAGGTGAAATACGTGAATGCTCGACGGGGAAGCTCATCGCGCTCTTCCAGGACTATTTCGGCCAAGGTGTGTTGACGGATTACACTCGCCTGCATGCTTTCAAGCATCAGCGACAAGAAGCTCAACCCCGACTCAAGCCCGGCCGACACCGTTAATTGCGCCATGGACGAGCGGCACAGAAACGCCAAACTTCCCGAGCGCAACTTCCGTGGGTCCATGCCGAAAAATTCATCGTCCAGCCGACGTGCCAATAGCCGCCACAAGCGCGCATAGGCCGTGGCCGGAACCCGCGCGTCGGCTTGGGCCATGAACTGTGGCGCAATCCCCACCTTGCTTAACACCTCATCGGTAGCCACGCCTGGTGCGCAGCATTGCAACAGCGCTTCGCGCACCATTTGCATAGAGATCGTGTCTTTTTCCGCCATGAGAGAGGGTTGCCCTGCTGCGCGCATCTTCTGATTGTTTGAAATACAGGCGGCCATCTTAGGACGCGAGGGGTAAAAAGCCAGTCCCGCTGCAGGAAACGAACCTCTGCTCTCTATGAGGGTCGCACAAGGGACCCGCTACGCTTAAAAGGCCGGGTTCAACGACCTGGCCATTTATTCTGCTCAATGGAGCGACACCGATGCCGCTACGCCTGATCCGCGCCCTTCTGACTTCACTTTTAATCGTAGCCCTGAGTGCCTGCGCACTGCTGCCTAACCACGACCCGCTGAACATCAACGTGGTAGGCGTCGAACCGCTGCCAGGTCAAGGAATGGAGGTACGCTTTGCTGTGAAACTACGTCTTCAGAATCCCAACGAGACCGCTATCACCTATTCCGGGGTCGCCCTGGACCTAGACGTCAACGGCAAGCTGCTGGCGTCCGGGGTCAGCGACCAAAGCGGCACCATCGGACGCTTCTCCGAGGCAGTGCTGGTGGTACCGGTGACAGTTTCAGCATTCGCAGCACTGCGCCAGGCAGTGGGCCTGAGCCAAAGTGAAGGCATCGATAGCATGCCCTACGTGCTGCATGGCAAGCTGGCGGGTGGTGTGTTTGGCACCATGCGCTTCAGTGACAGCGGCACCCTAAGCCTGCCACGTGCCGACGGCAGTTGGTGATGCTGAATCACTTTACTTGGTCGCTGCGACCAGACGATTCACTTCGCTGCGCACCATGTTGGCGTATTCCGGCGGGGACATGAGGTCCAGCTCCGAACGTACCCATTCAGACCATTTGCCTTTGCGCTTGGAACGCTCGCCCATCAGCCGGGCAGCATCGCTTTTAGCTTTGCCCAAATTGCTCTGCCAAAGGTCAAACAATCGGGATTTTTCATCTTCAAGCGCTGCGCGCTCGGCGATAGGCCGGTTGGCCAGGTTAAAGCTCATAGGAAATCACCTGTGCTGAAAACGACTGTATCTTACACTGCCATAAGAACTTTCCGAGGTGACATTGTTCGCCGACTTGGCTCACGAAAGCAAAAAACCCTGCAACTTTTCCGCTCGCCGGGGCTCCATTGCTCACTGTCGTAATTAACTGAAAGGAAGAAATCATGGCCCGTAAAACCGCCGCTCAAAACGCTGCAGATCAGATCAAGGACCAAGCATTCAGTGAGTTGCAGGCGCTGATCGAAGAATCAGACAAGTTGCTCAACGACAGCGCCGCGCTGGTGGGTGACGATGCGGCATCGCTGCGTGATCAGTTGAGCAAAAAGCTCAAACTGGCGTTGGATTCAGTGTCCAGCGTTCGCGAACGTACCAAGCCGGCTGTCGATGCGACAGAAACCTACATCGGCGGCCACCCATGGCAGACCGTTGCGGTGTCTGCCGGATTTGGCCTGGTGATCGGCCTGCTGCTGGGTCGTCGCTCGTAAGTCATTCGCTAAGGCGGTGTGCTGGCCACACCGCCTGGCTGAGCCATGAATGAGCCAATTGGCATTGCTCAGGCTGGATGCTGAGGCACCAATGTTTGCAGCTGACGGGCAAAAAGGTCAGCGGTGAACGATTGAGCGGCCTGCTCTTTCGTTCCGATACGGCGCGCCATCTGCCACTCGCCACCTTCGGTTGCAAGCGTGAGCGAGATTAGCTCCTGAGCGTTCATGCTCAGACCGGTCACCGAAATCGAAATCAAGCCCTTGGCGCCCATCGCATCGGGTATGAAAGCCACCTGGCGCGCAGCAAACGACAACGTCAGGCGCTGCGTGCGGAACGGTGAGTTCTCGTCCGGATAGCCCTTGCCTTGCGCCTGATGCGGCTCGTATTCAAACAGAATCTGCCCACTGCTTTTCAGCGGTGCCATCCAGCCTTCTATCTGATTGTACAGGCTGAGAATACTCGATTCCCAACGCGCCAGATCAGTATGGAACTGCTGATGTTTATGCTCTTCGTTGCGTTGATTGGCGCTCAGCAACTCGCCCAACCGTTGTACTTCGTCCATAAATCGCTCCGCAGTCGCTTGCTTAATAAGGCATAAGGCGCAGGTGATAACACACCTATCCATACGTGTCGTGCTGCAACTGAATTTGTCAGACTAATGAGCGCCGCTCGATGACACGCTTAGAGCACGTGATCGACCACCGAAGACTGGTAACTCATCTTCAGCGCGAGTTGCGCTTTTTTTTCTTCTGCCGCGGCCTTGGTATTGAAAGGGCCGAGTAACACCCGCTCTTTACCGTCGCGCACGGCGACAAAAGAAGGGAAACCGTGTTCGATCAGCCTGTCAGTCAAGTCACTGACGGCCTTGGGGTCGTCAACCAAAACGTCCCACTGGGGCGTAGAGACCTGCGCCACAGCAGGCGCTTGCACCTTAGCAGGCTTGTCTGCAGCGCCCTCGCCACAACCCGCCAACATCAAAACCGCAACCGCCATGAGCAATGCGCGCACAATCTTTCCCTCGCGTGTGAAGTGGCGGGAGTTTACCACTCCCGGGGCCACACCATGTGCGATCGGAACAGCGGCTTGTACTTGGGTGATTAAGCAGCGCAATAAGCTGCAGGGCAGTCATCGGATGGCGACGATCGGTGCAGTTGTGCACTGCACCGATACCGTTTAGATGGCTTTTTCGGCGAGCGGTGTAGTTTTTGTATCACTGATAACCGACTCCAACGTGTTGTCGTTCATCGCTTGAAGCGCCCGTTTGGCCTTGGCCAGATCGAAAGAACCATCCCACTTGGCAATCGCGATGGTGCCGATGCCATTGCCGATCAGATTGGTCACCGCACGCGCTTCATTGAGGAAGCGGTCAACGCCCAACAACAGCACCAAGCCAACTAACGGAATGGCGTGTATCACCGATAGCGTCGCCGCCAGGGTGACGAACCCTGCACCTGCTACACCCGCCGACCCTTTAGAGGTCAGTAACAAGACGCCGAGCACCACCATCTGATCCATCAGGCTTAACGGGGTGTTGGTGGCTTGCGCGACGAAAATCGCAGCCATGGTCAGATAGATGCAGGTGCCGTCAGAGTTGAAGGTGTAACCGGTGGGCAGAACCAGACCAACGACTGACTTTTCACAGCCCAGGGCTTCCAGCTTGACCATCATGCGCGGCAACACGGCCTCGGTAGAACAGGTGCCCAGCGTTACCAGGATCTCGTCTTTGAAGTAACGCAAAAACTGCAACAGCGGTAAACCTGACCAGCGCGCCACGGTGCCGAGGATAACCACGATGAAGATCAGCGTGGTGACGTATAGGGCGATCAACAATTGGCCCAACGACAGCAGCGTGCCGATCCCGTACTTGCCGATGGTGAACGCCATGCCCGCACCCGCGCCCAACGGCGCTAGACGCATAACCATCGCGACGATGCGGAACAGGCACTGCAGCAGCATGTCGATGACCGATACCAGCGGCTTACCGGTTTCGCCCAGTTGCACCAAGGCGACGCCCATCAGTACCGACACCAGGATCACCTGAAGCATCGCGCCTTTGGCGAACGCATCAAATAAGGTCGACGGGATGATGTTAAGAAAGAACTCAATGATGCCGCCTTGCGCAGCTGCAGCCTGGGTATAGCTGGTGATAGCGCTGCCGTTGATGGTACTGATGTCGACGTTCATACCAACGCCAGGCTTGAGCACATTGACCACCACCAGACCGATGATCAAGGCCAGTGTCGACAAGACTTCAAAGTAGATCAGCGCTTTAGCGCCAATACGTCCTACTTCTTTAACGCTGCCCATTTTGGCGATACCGACCACGACTGTGCCGAAAATAATCGGCGCCAAGAGCATTTTGATCAGTTTGATGAAGCCATCGGCCAGGGGTTGCAGCTTGGCGCCGATGTCAGGAACAAAGAAGCCGATAGCGCCACCAATCACGATGCCTATCAGCACTTGGATGTAAAGTTGGCCGTACCAGCGGGTAGGAGCAGTATCCACGGGGGTGTACCTCACTATTATAGTTATATGAGGAAGCATCGAGCCTTCCGGGAAAGCAGTGCGGCTCGCCCCTGAAGGCAGGTTCGAGCCGCAAACATCAGGAGCGTGGCGCTATCAGGCGCGTTCGCCCAACTCACGCATCACTTCGTACAGCGCAGCTTTGGCCTCGAAACCCACACCCGGGATATCTGGCAGACCTACGTAACCGTTTTCGACGCGAATACCGTCGGCGAAACCACCGAATGGCTGGAACACATCAGGGTAGGACTCGTTACCGCCCAAGTGCAGGCCGGCGGCGATGTTCAGTGACATCTGGTGGCCACCATGAGGTACGACGCGACGCGACGACCAACCCATCTCTTCCATGACTTCCAGGGTGCGCAGGTATTCCACCAGGCCGTAGGACAGTGCGCAGTCGAATTGCAGGAAGTCGCGGTCTGGACGCATGCCGCCGTGACGCAGCAAGTTCCGTGCGTCTTGGTGGGAGAACAGGTTTTCACCGGTGGCCATTGGCAAGTCGTAATGATTCGCCAGCTCGGCTTGCAAGGCGTAATCCAGCGGATCGCCCGCCTCTTCGTACCAGAACAGGTTGTACGGTTTGATCGCTTCGGCGTAGGCCACGGCGGTTTTCAAGTCGAAACGGCCGTTGGCATCGACGGCCAGGCGCTTGCCATCACCGACCACTTCCAGCACGGCTTCGATGCGGCGCAGGTCTTCGTCCAGCGACACGGCACCAATTTTCATTTTTACCACGTCATATCCGCGGTCCAGGTAGCTGCGCATTTCCGCCTGCAGCTTGGTCTGGTCTTTGCCGGGGTAGTAATAGCCGCCCGCCGCATACACCCAGACTTTTTCATCGGCCACGCCGCCGCGATAACGGTCAGCCAGCACGCGGTACAACGGTTTGCCTTCGATTTTGGCTACCGCGTCCCACACCGCCATGTCGATGGTACCAACGGCGACCGAGCGCTCACCATGGCCGCCCGGTTTCTCATTGGTCATCAGGGCTTTCCAGATGGCAAACGGGTCAAGGTTGTTGTGTTCTTTGTCGATCAGGCTTTCAGGGTCAGCTTCGAGCACACGAGCCAGAAAACGGTCACGCATCAGCGCGCCTTGCCCGTAACGACCATTGGAGTTGAAACCATAACCGATTACGGGCTTGCCATCGCGGATGACATCCGTCACCACCGCGACGACCGAGCAGGTCATTTTTGAAAAGTCGATGTAGGCGTTGGCAATAGGGGATGCGATGGAAACCGTCTTCTCGCGAATGTCCACGATACGCATGGGGTGAGTCCTCTCTTAGTGATTATGTTCAAGCAGGTCGCCACTCTAGAACTGGACGTTAAGGCGCGGCCAATGCTAAAAACACCGCACTTCATGCAGGAACGGCATTGCGATGGAACTGGTGTGGCTGGAAGATTTCAACGCGCTCGCGGACAGTGGGAATTTTTCCCGAGCTGCGGAGTTGCGACACGTGACACAACCGGCGTTTAGCCGGCGAATTCGCGCGCTGGAAAACTGGGTCGGAGTCGATTTGTTTGAGCGCACCACCCAAGGCGCGGCCTTGACCGAGGCTGGCAAACATATGCTGGCCAGTGCCCAGGAAATGACTCGGCGCCTGTATCAGATGCGTCTGGATGCGCGGGAAGTAGCGGGAAAACAAGTGCGCACCTTGCACTTCGCCGCTACCCATTCGCTGTCGTTTACCTTCTTTCCCGGCTGGATAAGGGGCATTGAGCGCGGCGCCCCGATAGAAGCCATTCGCCTGCTGTCGGACAGCATGATGGTCTGCGAGCAGATGCTGCTGCATGGCGAAGCGCAGTTTTTGTTATGCCATCAGCACCCCGACGTTCCGCCACGCTTTGCCGCCGATCAGTTTCATTCCAAGGCGGTAGGCAGTGATGTGCTGATTCCGCTGCGAGCCCGCGACGTTGCAATTTTCAGTGAAGACAATGGCCCGCTGGAGCATTTGGCCTATACCGCTGAGTCTGGTTTGGGTCGAATTGTCGGCGCACGGTTACAGGGTGAGCAGTCTCCACCTTGGTTGAACACCGTCTTTAGCTCGCACTTGGCGGCGGTGTTGTTGTCCATGGCATTGCAAGGTAAAGGCATTGCCTGGTTACCGCGCACATTAGCTGAGCCAGAGATCGCCAACGGCAAGCTGGTGCGGGCCCTGGATGAGCGCTGGGATATTCCCGTGGAAATTCGACTGTTCCGGCCGAACGCCGCATTAAGCGATTTCGCTGAGGATTTTTGGGCGAGGCTTTAGAGCGTCTGAGTGGCTACTTTTTTCACTGACTGGAGTCATCAATGACCGCTGCGCCCTTCTCTCCTTTCCAACCGTTGGCCGATACCTTGTTGACTCAAGCGGGCCAAAGCCAGTCAGACGGTTCCCATGACATTTCTCACCTGTATCGTGTTTGGGCTAACGTGCGGGCGATCCATCGTGACGAAGGCGGCGACCTTGAAGTGTTGTTGGCAGCGACCTTGCTGCACGACTGCGTGTCGGTTGAGAAGAACTCGCCATTAAGGTCCAGCGCCTCTCGATTGGCGGCCGAAAAAGCATCCTCTTTATTGAAAGGGTTGGATTGGCCGCAAGACAGAATCGATGCCGTGGCACATGCCGTGGAAGCCCATAGTTTCTCGGCGGCTATTACTCCGACTACGCTGGAGGCGAAAGTCGTCCAGGACGCCGACCGCCTGGACGCCATCGGCATGCTCGGCGTGGCCCGCTGTTTTTACACCGCTGGGCGTATGGGCAGCGCCATGTACGACGCGACCGACCCCGCCGCCCAGCATCGCGAACTGGATGAAAAGAGTTTTGCTCTCGATCATTTCCATACCAAGTTGTTGCACTTGGCTGATGGATTTCAGACCAAGGCAGGCGCGCGGATTGCCGGGGTGAGGCATGCGCGGTTGAAGCGTTTTCTGGATGAGTTTATGGATGAGACTGGGGCTGATTGATTGGCGAGACGTTAATCCAGATACGCCGCGTCGCTCGCATCGCCAACAGTTTGGCCCCTACAGATGAAGAGTCTGTCTATCTTGGTGGTGGCCGTACTAGCAAAAAAACGCGGCCACTCAGGGCCGCGTTATTTGATTGCATCAGCACTTAATACTGCTGGCCCGGAATCCATGTAGTACCGGCCAATGGCACACGGGCCATGGCGGCGGCTTCGACGGTCAACGCCACCAAATCCTCGGGATCAAGGTTGTGCAAGTGCGATTTGCCGCATGCACGGGCCATGGTCTGCGCTTCCAAAACAAGTACGCGCAAGTAGTTGGCCAAGTGACGACCGCCTTCCACGGGATCAAGACGTTTGGACAACTCCGGATCTTGAGTGGTGATCCCCGCCGGGTCGCGACCGTTCTGCCAGTCGTCATAGAAACCCGCTGCGGAACCCAACTTCTTCAGTTCTTCGTCGAGACGTGGGTGGTTATCGCCCAGGGCAATCAGCGCCGCAGTGCCGATGGCTACTGCATCCGCACCCAACGCCATGGCTTTAGCCACGTCAGCACCGTTACGAATACCGCCTGATACGATCAGTTGAACCTTGCGGTGCATGCCCATTTCCTGCAACGCCTGAACGGCTTGTGGAATAGCACACAGGATCGGCAGGCCCACATGCTCGATGAACACTTCCTGAGTCGCAGCGGTACCGCCTTGCATACCGTCGAGGACGATGACATCGGCACCGGCTTTAACCGCCAGCTTGACGTCGTAGTACGGACGGCTAGCCCCGATTTTGACGTAGATCGGTTTTTCCCAATCGGTGATTTCACGGATCTCGGCAATCTTGATCGCCAAATCGTCCGGCCCGGTCCAGTCCGGGTGACGGCAGGCGCTGCGCTGATCGACACCGACCGGAAGCGTACGCATGCCCGCCACGCGCTCGGTCACTTTCATGCCCAACAACATGCCGCCACCGCCCGGTTTGGCGCCCTGCCCCAATACGATTTCAATCGCGTCGGCTTTGCGCAGGTCATCCGGGTTCATGCCGTAGCGCGACGGCAAGTACTGATAGACCAGATGCTCGGACTGGCCGCGCTCTTCCGGGGTCATGCCGCCATCACCGGTAGTGGTGCTGGTGCCGGCGATGGTTGCGCCACGGCCCAAGGCCTCTTTGGCATTGGCCGATAACGCACCAAAGCTCATGCCAGCGATGGTCACTGGAATCTTCAGGTGCAACGGCTTTTTCGCGAAACGGTTGCCGAGGATAACGTCGGTGCCGCACTTTTCGCGGTAGCCTTCCAGCGGGTAGCGGGAGACGCTGGCGCCCAACAGCAACAAGTCATCGAAATGCGGCAGCTTGCGCTTGGTGCCGCCGCCGCGAATGTCGTAAATACCCGTTTCAGCAGCGCGCTGAATTTCTTGAATAGTCAGGCGGTCGAAGGTCGCGGATTCGCGCAGGACCGGAGTAGGTTTGTCGCTCATGGAAAAACTCCTTAATACGCGGAAGCGTTATCGACTTTGAAGTTGTACAGCTGACGGGCCGAGCCATAGCGCTTGAAAGCTTTCGGGTCGGCGGCAAAGCCTGCTTGATCCAGAAGCTCTTTCAGTTCACTCAGGTGCTCATCACGCATTTCTTTCTCGATGCAGTCCGAACCCAACGACTGCACGCTGCCTTGCACGTAGATCCGCGTTTCGTACAGTGAATCCCCCAATGCGTCGCCGGCATCACCGCACACCACTAAACGCCCGGCCTGCCCCATGAAGCAGCTCATGTGGCCAATGCTGCCGCCGACCACGATATCGATGCCTTTCATGGAGATTCCGCAGCGGGCGCCTGCATCGCCTTCGATCACCAACAATCCGCCGTGGGCAGTGGCGCCGGCGGCTTGGGAGGCGCTGCCTTTGACCCGCACGGAACCGGACATCATGTTTTCCGCCACACCGGTGCCGACGTTGCCATGCACCGTGATGTGGGCTTTTTTGTTCATGCCCGCGCAGTAATAACCGGCATGGCCCTGAATATCGATGAACAACGCTTGGTCGACGCCCACCGCAATGTTATGCGCGCCGTTGGAGTGGGTGACCACCCATTCGGCCTCGGTCAATTGTTTGGCCTGGTCGTGCAACCCCTGGTTGAGCTCGCGTACTGCACTGACAGATAAATCGATAGCTTTCATACGGTGCTCCTCAGGCGCTTTGGCGTTCCCAGATGTACATGGTGGAAGGTGCTGGTTCCCAGACCTTGGCGTTTTCGATGCCTGGCAGGCTCGACAGCGCCTGATATTCGGAAGCCATGGCCACGTAGTCATCGGTCTCGGCCAAAATCGCCGGTTTGCACGCAATCGGATCACGGATCACCGCGAAACCATTACGGGTGCCGATGGCGAAGGTGAAAAAGCCGTCGAGGTTTTCCAGCGAATTATCCAGGGCTTGTTTCAGCGAGTCGCCTTGCTGCAGGCGCCAGGCCAGGTAACCGGCGGCGACTTCGGTGTCGTTTTCAGTCTGAAACTCAATGCCTTCGCGTTTCAGTTCCTGACGCAGACGGAAGTGGTTGGACAGCGATCCGTTATGCACCAGGCACAAGTCGGCTCCGGTGGAGAACGGGTGGCTGCCTTCCATGGTCACCGCGCTTTCAGTGGCCATGCGGGTGTGGCCAATGATGTGGCTGCCCTTCATGCCCTTGAGGTTGAAACGTTCAGAAATGGCTTTCGGCAAGCCCATGCCTTTGAGAATCTCGATGCTCTGACCGGCGCTCATGATCCGCACGCCCGGCGCGAGTTCGGCCAGCGCGGTGCGCAGATCAGACTCTTTAGCCGTGGTTTTCAATACAACAGCGCTGGCATTCTGAAACCAGTCAAGCGGCTGACCCACTCGGCTTTCCAGCGCACTCATCAACGCCTTAAAATCAAAACCATCCACGGTGCTTTGCAGGGTCAGCTTGACTGAACCATCGGCCACTTCATCGCCGTAGATGGCAAACCCGGCACTGTCTGGACCACGGTCGGTCATGGCCAGCAACATCGGTTCAAACAGCTTGCCGAGCTGGGATTCCAGCGCCGGATTTTTCAGGTACAGACCTACGATTCCGCACATACATTTCTCCTACTGGGCAGCCCCTCCCTCATTCAGAACGGGTCGATACAAATCGATGGTGATCAGTTCGGCTTAGAAAAACTCGGTGTAGCGCTTGATCTCCCAATCGGAGACATGGCGGCTGTACTCGACCCATTCCATGCGTTTGAGCTCAATAAATTCGCTGACGATTTCCTTACCCATGGTGTCGCGGAACAATGGGTCAGCTTCCAGCGCGTCACAGGCTTCTTTAAGGCTCTGCGGCAAGGTTGCGATGCCGCGTGCGGCGATCTCTTCCATGCTCATGCCGTACAAGTTTTCGTTGCACGGCGCACCGGCTTCGAGCTTGCGGTCAATGCCATCGAGCCCAGCGGCGATGATCGCGGCGCTGACCAGGTAAGGGTTGCAGCCAGCATCTGGCAGGCGGAATTCGAGGCGGCCATACGGCACGCGAACCATTGCCGAGCGGTTGTTGGAGCCATAGGCAACAAACGCCGGCGCCCAGGTCGAACCGGACAGAGAGCGGCCAACCACCAACCGTTTGTAGGAGTTAACCGTCGGTGCAGCAAACGCACACAGCGCCGGACCGTGAGCCAGCAAGCCTGCGGCGAAGTGGTAAGCCATTTTCGACAGGCCCATGCCGCTCGGGTCGCTGGCGTCGTGGAACAGGTTTTTGTTGATGGCGTCGGCAATCGACAAGTGGAAGTGCATGCCATTGCCCGCACGTTTCGGGTCCGGCTTGGGCATGAACGAGCAGATCATGCCGAGGTCGTTGGCAACTTCGCCTGCCGCCATGCGAAAGAAGGTGAAACGGTCAGCGGACGTCAGCGCGTCGCTGTAGGTGTAATTGATCTCGAATTGGCCGTTAGCGTCTTCGTGGTCGATTTGGTAGATATCAAAGTCGACTTTCTGCAGCGCTTCGGTGAGGTTTTCGAGAAACTGCCGGGAGCGCGACAGGCCCTTATAGTCGTAGCAAGGCTTGTCGAGATTATCGCTGGCGTCGACCAGTTGCAGCTTGCCTTCGGCATCACGGCGCATCAGGTTGAATTCAGGTTCCAAGCCGGTATTGAGGGTCCAGCCGCGGGCCTTCAGGCGTTCTACCTGCTGCATCAGCACAAAGCGCGAATCGTATGGGTGGGGTTCATTATTGACGTGACCGACACACACAATACGACCGTAGCCTGGCTGCCAGGGCACGGCGGTTAACGTGCTCAAATCGCCCTTGGCCATGAAGTCTGGACCGTGGGGTTCCATGCCCATGCCACAGATGGCAAAACCTGCGAACCCGGCGCCACTGTCGATCACAGTTTGCAAGCCGGAAATCGGTACTGACTTGGTTTTAGCCGATCCGTGGATATCCACGAACTGAGCCAGTACATATTTGATTTTGTGCTCATCGATGATTCGTTGTGTTTCTGGTGGCAACATCACGTGGACTCCTCGAGCAAGGCAAAACAACGGGATATGATTCGAGGTCGGCAGCGCTCTTTAACAATTGCTCAGGTGTAGAATCCATCCTGAGCGAGATCTTAAGCCGAACCATATATTCATATCAAGAAAGTTAATTTCCTTTTGAGAATGCAAATGCCTTGCCAGATTTGGTTTTAAAATATCCTGCCCATGCGCCAAAGCCTCTAAAACATTGGGCTTCAAAGGATTTTTTGATCAAAAAGGTGTCACTTGGAGAAAACTTGGGACATGCTGTGGGCGTCCAGGCACTTGATTTCGCGGACAGAATTGACGGCACCTCGCACATTCATGGTGCGAATTTTATATTCATGAACGGAAATGAAGCATGAGCAGAGTGATTTCCACCGAGGCTGAGCCACGCTTGAGGCTTGAGCAGTACCTGGGCATGCAGATCAAGCGGCAACGTCAATTGCAAGAATTGAAAATCGCTGATGTCGCGCAGTTGGCGGGCATCAGTCAGGGCATGCTCAGCAAGATCGAAAACGCCCAGGTGTCTACTAGCCTCGACACCCTAAGCCGCCTGTGCGACGCCCTCGGCATGCCCATGTCGAAACTGTTCAGCCAGTACGACCAGCAAGGCAGTGGCGCGTTGCATGTTCGTAAAGGTGAAGGGATGCAGGTGGTGCGTCGCGGCACAGAGAAGGGCCACACCTATCACCTGCTCAACCATACCCGTGGCCCGAAAAAGACCTTCGAGGCGTATATGGTGACCATGGACGACGCCAGCGAAGAATTCCCGACGTTCTCCCATCCCGGCACCGAGTTTCTGCATCTTCTGAAAGGCGAGATTGTTTACCGCCATGGCAATCAGCTTTATCACATGAAAGCTGGGGATAGCCTGACCTTCGACGGCGAAGTACCGCACGGTCCTGAGCAATTGGTGAAGGTGCCGATTCACCTGCTGTCGATCATGAATTATGGGGAAGAGACGTAATACTCACCTGACTTGTTGGCTTTTGATAATTATTAGGCGTGCTATAGTGCGGCTTAAGTTACTTTAGCTATGCCAAAAGGCTGTTTATGAAGCGATTCTTCCCCCTTGAATGTGCCGAAAGCCTTTATAGAATAGGGCTTATGGTCAAAAGTAAGCGCCTACAGTCCAAGCTGCGACAGAAAGATCTTGCCCTATCACTGTCAATTTCCGAGCAGACCGTTCGCAAAATCGAAGGGGGCGATCCCATTGTCGAACTCCGCTCCTTCATGTTGGTGCTCTGGCATCTTGGGCTTACCCAAGCGGTATTTCAGAATTTGACCGACGTTGAATCGTCGTCGCAACTTCAAGCCAACGATCCCCACGGATCCCAGCGGGTTCGCCTTATCAAACCAAAGAGTGATGAATTCTGATGTCCAGGGCGTACATCTACATGGAGCACCCTGAAACCGCCGAAATCATTACGTTAGGCCGGCTGATCGTGGTCAATGGGAAAGGAGAGTTCACCTACGATCCTGACTACGTTGCCAACGGTGGGTGGGTACCGGACCCTATTCGTTATCCACTACGCAGCGAGACATTCGGTCCTATCAGTAAAAACAAAGGAATTCCCGGCTTTATCCATGACTCGATGCCAGACGGCTGGGGTGAACGGGTCCTCAAGGACATCCATCGGCAAAAATTGGGGCCGATTGATTTTCTGCTGAAATCACCGAACAACGATCGAGCAGGTAACCTGATGGCGGGTCATACCCGTCATCCTCCGGCGGGTGTAGGCCAAGAACAGCTACCAACACTCAAAGGTCTCGCGCCGTTTATCCAGGCTACTGAGGCAATTTTCGACAATCAACTAAACGAAGAGGCTATTCAGACCTTAAAGCTGCGTCGTCAGCGGTCCTCCCTCGGCGGCGCCCGCCCAAAGCGCACGCTCATTGACCAAGGCGTTATGATTCTGGTTAAGCCTCGTGATCGATATGATCAGTGCGATATCCCTGCTCTAGAGCACGCCTGCATGACGTTCGCCGCTGCCAAAGGCTTGAACGTTGCGCTTACGGCTTTGTATGCCGAGTCGCCCTCCACCTTATTGGTTCAGCGCTTTGATCGCAGTCAACCCGCTGATCACACCAAACGTATACCGATGTTAAGCGCCTTAACCTTACTCGACGCGGAATGGCACACCAATGACCGCAGCGCTTGGGCGTACGCAGCCGTGGCCGATGAAATGAAACGGCGCGCGGTACCGGAGAGAGACCTCCACGAATTTTTCAAACGGATGTGCTTCAACGCCTTGGTGGGCAACGATGACGACCATCCGAAGAACCACGCAGTCCTTTGGCTTAACGCCGGCTGGCGACTGGCACCTATGTACGACGTGGTGCCGGGACTTGACGGCTCGCCGCCGCCTGGTCTATCGATGGCCGTGGGCCGCCAAGGCCGCGTTATAAACCGCACCAACCTGTTGAGTCATTGCGGGCACTTTGCGTTAAACGCCGATCAAGCGGCAGTAATCCTGTCTGAAGTAATCGGCTGGGAAGCTGAGTTGCGAGCGCATTATGAACGCACCCTTAAGCCAACCGAATTGACAATCGCCCTCTCAGCCATCGGTTCAGCTCGAATGAATGCCTAGTCAGGAAACCGCTAAACTAACCCTACCGCCGATCCCCGCCCCCCTCCTCCTCGCAAAAAATCCAAAACAACGCTGGACGTGGTTTTTTATTTCACCTATAAAAAGCGCCACAGGAATATTTTATTCGTGATGGGAAATTTAATTCATCGCTGAATTTTAGTTCCACCCATGAACACCCAGCGCACATGTTTCCCGCGAGGACCCGTAATGAGCATCGATCCGGACCACTTCATTTTCAAGATCAGCTGTCCCGCTACGTCGGGCATTGTCGCAGCCGTGACTTCGTTCCTGGCGGATAACCGCTGCTACATCAGCGAGCTGGCGCAGTTCGATGACGAGGAAACCGGGCAGTTTTTCATGCGGGCGGTGTTTCGTTTCAACAGTGGGGTCGAGGGCGATATTGATGCCCTGCGCCTAGGCTTCAATGAAGTAGCCAACGGCTTGAACATGGACTGGCAACTGCACGCGGTGGCCAAGCCCATGCGTGTGCTGATCATGGTCAGTAAGTTCGATCACTGTCTGACTGACTTGCTGTATCGCCACCACAAGGGCGAGATGGACATGCAGATTACCGCCATTGTCTCCAACCACCTGGAGCTGCGGCACATGGCCGAGCGCGAAGGCATCCGGTTTATCTACTTGCCGGTCACCAAGGACACGAAAGCTCAGCAAGAAGCCGCACTGCTGAAGATCATCGATGAAACCGAGACAGAGCTGGTGGTGTTGGCGCGCTACATGCAGATTCTCTCCGATGACCTGTGCAAGCAGCTTTCCGGCCGCGCAATAAACATTCACCACTCGTTTCTCCCGGGCTTCAAAGGTGCCAAGCCGTACCATCAGGCGCACCAGCGCGGGGTGAAATTGATCGGGGCGACGGCGCATTACGTCACCTCAGACCTGGACGAAGGTCCGATCATTGAGCAGGAAGTGCAGCGCGTCGATCATGCCTACAAAGCCGACGATCTGGTGAGCATCGGCCGCGATACGGAAACGGTCGCGCTGTCGAAAGCGGTCAAATATCACCTGCAGCACCGGGTATTCATCAACCGCGAAAAGACGGTGATTTTCCGATGAACACTTCTGCCCGATTAGCGCGTGACATAGACGGCAAAGCCATCGCCGCGCAAGTGCTTAGTGAAGTTGCCGCTGACGTGCGCGAACTGGCGCAGCAAGGCGTTACCCCAACATTGGCCGTGGTGCTGGTGGGGGAAGACCCGGCCAGCCACGTCTATGTGCGCAATAAGATACTGCGCGCCAAAGAAGCCGGCATTCGTTCACTGGAGCGACGCTTGCCGGACACCACCAGCCAGGCGCAACTGCTGGCAGTGATCGCTGAACTGAACACCGACCCAAGCGTTAATGGCATCCTCGTGCAATTGCCGGTGCCTGCGCATATCGATGAAGGCGCGGTGATTCAGGCGATTGATCCGATCAAGGATGTCGACGGCTTTCACCGGGAAAACGTCGGCGGTTTGGTTCAAGGCCACGACGTACTGACGCCGTGTACGCCAAGCGGTTGTATGCGCTTGTTGCTCGACACGTGCGGCGACATCAGCGGGCTGCACGCGGTGGTGATCGGCCGCTCGAATATCGTTGGAAAACCCATGGCGACGTTGCTCCTGCACGCCCATTGCTCGGTCAGCGTGGTGCATTCGCGCAGCGTTGATGCAAAGGCCTTGTGTCGCCTGGCCGACATCGTTGTCGTCGCCGTTGGCAAGCCGCAGATGATCGATGCCGACTGGCTGAAACCGGGCGCAGTGGTGATTGATGTGGGCATCAACCGTATTGAAACCGATCAAGGCAGCCGCCTGGTCGGCGACGTCGATTACGCCAGTGCTCGCACCGTTGCCAGCGCCATCACCCCAGTACCGGGCGGGGTCGGGCCGATGACCATTGCCTATTTGCTGAAGAACACCGTGATTGCCACCCACTTACAACTCAAGCACGCCGCCCTTTCACTTCTTCCAACCTCAACCCAGGAGGCGTGATGCCATTCAATCTTTTGAAGTACGGTTTGTCCTCCGAATACACGGCTGAGATGGACCTGCCGCCGCCTAAAGAGCTGAAGTCGTCCTATGACGTGGTGATCATTGGCGGCGGCGGGCACGGCGTGGCCATTGCTTATTACCTGGCCAAGTACCACGGCATTACTAATGTGGCGGTGCTGGAAAAGTCCTACCTCGGCGGCGGTAACACCGCGCGTAATACCGCGGTGATCCGCTCCAACTACCTGACCAGTGAAGGCGTGAAGTTCTACAGCGAGTCGGTGAAGTTATTCAAAGACCTGTCCAACGAATTCGACTTCAACATCATGTAT
>NZ_JAMFRV010000526.1 GCF_026224925.1 Pseudomonas sp.
GCGGCAATGACAGCGCCCGATCTGCGAGCCAATGACTTGGGTCTCTGTGCGCGGTGGCTCTGGTGGTATGTGGCGGCCGTGCGGCAACCGGTCGATCCCGAGGCGGCTTGGGCCTCCTTCCGAACGCTTTGGGACGAAGTGTGTGAAAACCACGACTGGGCTGCAGCTTTTGCGAAGCGTGGCTACGACATGCTCTTTGCGGTCGAAGGGCTAGACAGGCTGCTCGATCCCAACCCTTGGCAATCGAACGGTCAGTTCCTGGCTGAAGTTGACAAGAACCGGAACCACCGCATCGCTCTGGCACGCTTAGTTTGCAAGGACGACTTCTTCCGAAGCGCAAGACCGGCCACGAACAGTGACCACATAGCACGGCGGACGCGGCTGATAGCCCGCAAAGCTCGGCGTTTGGCTGGTGATGGGCCCGTGCCCCCGGCGGTGACGCCGCAAAGCGAACGTAGGGTGACCGCCATCGAGTGGCTGTGTCTGGCAGGTACGGCTTTGATGAGCGCGGTGGTTGATCGACCGTTAGCTGCACTTCAAGACCGCGAACTTATTCGGCTTGATGAGCTAGGGCTTGCACATGGCGTCATTGAGCAGTTGAGGGAGAATGACAGCGATGTGAGGGCTCGTTCCGAGGCTGGTCTGGCTATCGATTTTGTCGTGAGAAGCGCACCTCCTCAAGAGCGACTGAGCGTATTGTCCAAATTCCGAGGCCTGCTTTCGAGCCTCGGCAATGACCAGAAACGGAGGCTGATTCCGCACCTGCCTGTCCTCAATCATCAGACCGCCTCGTTCTATGAGATCGACGAAGAGCAGGGAACTGGCGGCAGGTATCTGTACCGTTGCGCTCTGCTCGAGGCGGCGCAAGACAGGAGTGAAGTGACGTCCCAATTCGTACAGGCGGCACTGCGCTCAGGGCCCTCAAGCGTCACTGACACAATACAAGTCAGCTTCCAGTTGGAAGGAACCGAAACCTCCACGGTCTGCTGGGGCACGAGCCTGGCCCCTCAGGCGTGGGACGACTTGGTTGCACTAGGAAAAACGGGGCCAGAAGCCCGAACCCATTTAGCGGCACGCCTGTTCCTAGCGCTCCTCTCCATGCACCGATTGCAGGTGGACGAGAAAGGGAAAACGACCTATGTTCCGTTCTTGCCTCAGTTGTTCCGCGAAGGTGAGGGAGAGCAGACGACGCTCCACTTGGTAGCCGACCCCGTCCCGCGCAATCTGTTGGGAGTAAGCGCTTGGTACCACGACCGTGATGAAAGAGTTCAGTCGGAGAACGTACCGCTGGCTGATGCAGATCTTTGGCGCGTAGGTTGGGCTGTCGCCGATGTATTAGGTATGGCCGCTGATATGGCGGGTGAAACCGGCGCGCGCGACGAGCTACTCGACGAAAGCGAGGAGTTTGATGACGAAGCGTATGCCAAGCAGGCACTGGAAGGCTATGTGCTGCGACAGCAACTGCGCAAGCTGCAGGGGAGCTACCTATCCGGGGCGCCGACCGCCGTTGTAAGCGACACGGCCTTTTCGTTGCCAGGCACAGTTAAGCGGGCGCTGAACTTGTTGCTGGACTTCCCTGCGGACCAAGGGCTGGACGCGCAGGTGCGCTATGCGGTTCTGGTGGAGGCCGAGACCCGGGCCATGGCCATGCGGATGCAAGCGCGCAGCGGCGATGACTTGCGACACGTTCTGCATCGCACGTTCCCGGATGCGTTGAACCGGCTGCCATTATGGGCTCTGCAGGGACTTGAGTTGCGTCGCCCAGCGAGTCAACCAAGCGAATTGCGTCCAGATTTGGCACTAATGTTGGCCCTGTACCGAGCACTATATCCAGAATCGGCGGAAACCGAAATAGACAGGACGGCGTCATCACTGCGCATGGCACTAGCGCTGGCCGCCGTCGGTGTAGGCCTGCGCGGCAGCGTAGCAGCGCTTTGGGGATACGCTGCTGATCTCGGATCGCGCCGCATGGAAGAAAACCTGAGCCTGCCGACGAAATGGGCAATGCCCGATATGGCCCGTCTCGATCCTCAGGGCGATTACAAGGCCATGCGGAAGCTGTTGTTCGATGGCAATTGGCCGGAACTGAGCAAGGCTAGTCCCTGGAAATGGATGTTGGCCTTGATAGGTCTGTTGAATACCAGTTTTGCTCAGGCTTTCGATCTTCCGTCGTTGGAAGCCCTCTACAAAACCCTCAGTGCCTGGCAAACCACCTCTGCCAGCACCGATGACTCTGACCCAGCGCATGAGCCTTGGCCCTTCGACGCTTTGCCTAGATTTACGCTGCAGCAATGCGAGAATTTGATGCAAGCACTGCCAGCGGCGATGTGCGACCTCGATCGGAAGCGGGGTATGCGCGTGGTGTGCGTTCAAGGACGGACGTTTGGTCGTAGCCGGGACACCAACGAGTTTAGGGACGCTATCGGAGCCGGCTGGCAAATGACCAAGCCGCAATACACCAGTCTTTACGCCAACTCGCTGGAAGAGCACCGTCCGTTTGATGGCAACCGGATAGTCAAAGTCTGGACTGAGACACGCCGCATTACTGACAATGATCTGCTTGCGGTGCATACACTAGACAACAAGCTCGGGAAATGGCTGCCATCTCAACCTGTGGCAGTCGAAGCAATTCCAGTAGGCGAGGCGGTTTCCTTGCAACCAGTTCGCCAGCAAGATTTTCAGGCGCTGGTAGATAACGTAGCCGAAATCCCTGAAGGACAAGCGGATTCTCGGCTAACGCCGGTAGAAGAGCAGCTTTCAGCCACTCAGCAAAATGACGCGATGCCCAATGACGGCGCGACCCAGCCTAGATCCGGCGGGACGGATGTCGTAGAGGCGGGCACGAGAGAACCAATGCCGTCAACAGGTGGAAACGATTCGTCGATGCATATGGATCGTGCAGCCGGCGATTCGACGATGCCCCTGGATACTCAAGAAGAGCGCGATGTGTCCCCGAAAGCTAGTAAGTCGGATCACGAAACTTCAACCGTGCCGCTTCTCGATAGGTTGAGCGAGTGGCAAAGTGAGTCATGGAAAAATCGTCTTGGAGGCGAAACTAGCCACGACCAGGAAGCACGTATAAGTTCCCACTTTCGCGTCGCGTTATTCCAATGTCGCGTAGAGGAAAGTTACAGTCATCCGATAGCCGAAGTCGGGTTAGGTGGTTTGCCTTTAGGCAAGTCGTCGCAAGAGGCACTCCGTGCCCATCTTGAGGACAAGGGCCAGTTTAAAGATTTGAGCAAGGCGGCCCAGCGACGTTCTGAATTTCGTTGGCAAGATGAGCGGCGAGTTATCTCGTGGCCCGAGCATAGGCGCCGTACACTTTTACGCCAAGCGCTGAGGGCGTGTCGAGACCTCAAAGTGCAACTTCTCGTCTTGCCTGAGGTATCTGTACGACCGGATACGGTCGCGTGGTTGAAGGAGCAGCTTCGAAATTATCCTGGATTGGCCGTGCTGGCGGGCACCTATCGTCAGTTCGAGGAAGTCGATAGTAGCAATCACTTGACGGAGAAACTGACCCTGTTATGGCAGCCAGACAGCGCTTTGAAAGTGCCGTTTGGATTAGAAGGCGACAAGGGAGTAATTGAACTGCAGCGCGGCAAGAAGTACCGGGCCGTAGCAGCTCATGAACTGTTCCGGCCTGATGCCAAGACGTTGGAACCACTGTACACCGAAGAAAAGATTGTAGAGGCCTTACGCGGCATCCGAAGTCGCGCGAAGAAGGGTGAATGGTCACCGGACCAGCTGATTCCGTTGCTTGGGGCGTTGATCCATGGTCCTCAGAAGCTGCGGTACTGCATGGAACTAATTTGCTCTGAGCTATTCATGCTGACAAGTCCGGCCAACCACTCGCCGTTAGAGCAAGAATTGGCCAAGATGCTGCAACTGTTTGGGGGAAATCCTTCAGACGCTAAAGAGCTTGTCAACGCGGACATTAGTGCACTTGGCGAACTACTGACTTCCGCTCAGCGAAATCGTGAGAGGCGATCCGTGCTGCTAGTTCCTGCCTTTACAAGCCGCAGCAACGATTATTGGCATGCCGGCCAGGCCAGCGTCCTAGCATCGGGTACAGCTACTGTATTTTGCAATGCGGCCAACAAGAAGCTTGGCGTCGGGGGTAGTTGTTTTATCGGTATTGACTCTGTCAGCCAGGTGAAACCTGAACACTTCGGCACCGTACGCCTGTTGACACCTTACCACGGGTGGAGCAAAGGAATCCTGCAGCCTGATTGCAAAGGGGCTCTGTCTGCAACTGATCAGGCCTTGGTGGTTGTAGATATTGATCCTGTTCACGTCGTTAGTGGCAAGCCTCGACCGCAATTGCTTCCCGAACCTATGTTGCTTGTGGCGTATCTACCTATAGTAGAAGTGATTGACAAGATGAGGAATGCAAAGGGACTGGTGAGTGCGCTGGGCGACGAATTGACTACCGATGGGGGCAAGCGGTTGCATGAGATGTTGACGAATGAAGTCTTTCC
>NZ_JAMFRV010000527.1 GCF_026224925.1 Pseudomonas sp.
AGAAACCAGGCTGGCTTTTGATTGCCATTGCCCAAGCTACCCAACAACAGGCGACCGTCAGCGTCGCGGCGAATGCTGCTCAGTACCTGACGTGTGTCCCAAGAACCTTGACCACCCGGCAAAATCTGCTGTGCGGCGTCTTCAGTCAATGGCGCTGAGGCGACCTGATAGTAATAGCCGGGGAAGAAGTTACGGCGCAGTTCAGTCCATTCGCCTTGGGTGTACGCGTTGGAAGCAATCACTACTTTCTCGGCCAGCACTGCGCCGTGTTCGGTGATAACACACCAGCGGTCACCTTGGCGTTCAAGGCGGGTCACCGGGGAATGATCAAACACCCGGCCGCCTAGACCGACAACCGCCTTGGCCAGGCCACTGGTATAGGCCATCGGGTTAAACGTACCCGCCCGACGATCCAGCAGTGCGGAGGAGATTTTCTGAGTGCCGGTAGCCTCCTGACAGGCCTTGCCCGTGAGCAACTCCACGGGTGCACCACGGCGCTTCCATTGTTCTTCACGACTGCGCAGGTCCGCTTCGCCACGGGCGTTATGCGCCATGTGCAGCGTGCCTTCGCGGCGCAATTGGCAATCGATGCTGTATTTGTCGATCAGGCTGAATACCAGCGACGGTGCGGCGCCGAGCATTTGATTAAGCTGGCTGCCCACTTCTTTGCCGAACCCGGCTTCGATGTCGTCCGGCGGTATCCATAACCCGGCGTTGACCAGCCCGACATTGCGTCCCGACCCGCCGTGACCGGTGCGATGTGCCTCAAGCACGGCAACCGTCTTGCCTTGTTCGAGCAAGTGAACCGCTGCCGACAATCCGGTAATGCCTGCGCCGATCACGCAGACGTCTACCGTTACCTCTCCTTTTAGCGCCTCGGCCTCAGGCCGTTGCGGTGTCAATTTTTCCCACAGACATTCTTCGCGTAGCGGCATCGCAAAACCCCGGAAAGATACATAAGCCTTTAGTTCTTGTGCCGCCTGTTATGCCGTCTTCGCGAATAAATTCGCTCCCACAGGGGACATAGAAATTTCCTGTAGGAGCGAATTTATTCGCGAAGGGGACGGCGCAATCACACTGATGCGCCGCCACTTACCGACTGCTATCAGTCGAAGGTAATCCCTTGCGCCAGCGGCAGCTCAAGCGAGTAGTTCACGGTCGCGGTTTGGCGACGCATGTAACCGCGCCACGAATCGGAGCCCGACTCACGACCACCGCCAGTTTCTTTCTCGCCACCGAAAGCACCGCCGATGTCCGCACCGCTTGGACCGATGTTGACGTTAGCGATCCCGCAATCACTGCCCAACGCGGAGATAAACTGCTCGGCTTCACGCACGTCGGTGGTGAAAATGCACGACGACAGGCCTTGCGGTACTGCGTTGTTCAAACGCACGGCTTCGGCGAAATCTTCGTAGCCGACCACGTACAGAATCGGGGCGAAGGTTTCAGTGCACACCACGTCGCTCTGCTCAGGCATTTCGACAATGGCTGGGGTCACGTAGTAAGCGTTTGGAAACTCTTCAGCCAACACACGCTTGCCGCCAAACACCCGGCCGCCTTCGCTCAACGCCTGCTCCAGAGCGTCTTGCATGTTTTCGTAAGCGCCCTTATCGATCAGCG
Source organism: Pseudomonas sp. (assembly GCF_026224925.1). Taxonomy (GTDB): domain Bacteria; phylum Pseudomonadota; class Gammaproteobacteria; order Pseudomonadales; family Pseudomonadaceae; genus Aquipseudomonas. Next base: position 1,621 of record NZ_JAMFRV010000527.1, read on the forward strand.
GACCCACCAGATTGCCTTCCAGCGGATGACCGATGCGCACTTTGGCGTAGGCGGTTTTCAGGCGGCTGACGATTTCAGCTTTGACCGATTCGTGAGCAATCAGACGACGTAAACTGGTGCAACGCTGACCGGCAGTACCGACCGCACTGAAAAGAATGGTGCGAACGGCCAGATCCAGGTCGGCGCTTGGGCCAAGGATCATCGCGTTGTTACCGCCCAGTTCAAGAATGCTGCGCGCAAAACGAGCGGCGATCTTCGGTGCCACTTCACGACCCATGCGCGTACTGCCAGTCGCACTGACCAACGCCACACGTGGATCATCGACCAGGGCTTCACCCGCTTCACGGCCGCCGATCACACACTGGGTCAGATAAGCCGGTGCTTCTGGAAAGTTCTTTAACACGCCGTCGAACAACGCTTGGCAGGCCAATGCGGTCAGCGGAGTTTTTTCTGATGGCTTCCAGATCACCGAGTTACCGCAGACCAGAGCCAACGCAGTGTTCCAGGACCAAACAGCCACCGGGAAGTTGAACGCGCTGATCACGCCGACGACGCCCAGCGGGTGCCAGGTTTCGCGCATGTGGTGGCCAGGACGCTCGGAAGCAATGGTCAAACCGTACAACTGACGCGACAAGCCAACCGCGAAGTCGCAGATGTCGATCATTTCCTGCACTTCACCCAAGCCCTCTTGAGTGATCTTGCCCGCTTCCCACGACACCAACTCGCCCAGGTCAGCCTTGTACTTGCGCAGTGCTTCGCCGAACAAGCGAATCAGCTCGCCACGGCGCGGGGCCGGGACTTTGCGCCAGGCATTGAAAGCGTTTTCAGCACGGGTCACGTGCTGTTCCACTTCCGCTCGCCCTTCCCAATGCACGGATGCCACTTGGCTACCATCAACAGGTGTGTGCACAGCTTGGTTGCCATTCTGGTACAGCGAGGCATCGACACCGAGACGGTTGAGCAAGTCGGTAATCATGGTTTCTCCTGGTTTCTATAAATGAAAAAGCCGAAATAGGGAGCATAAACATAGCGGCTAATGCGTCAGCCGATACTAATAGCTGGCCTGAGACGCGGGAACAAACGACCATTAGGCGAGATATCATTCCGTTTATTCATACTGCCCTTCGCGTGTGTCCTGGCAGTGTCGAAAAACCATAGGCCAGACCATGCTTAACAAACGCCATCTGCCATCGATTACCGCGCTGCAATGTTTTGAAGCGGTGACCCGGCACCTGAGTTTCACCCGCGCCGCAGAAGAACTCAACTTGACTCAAAGCGCGGTCAGCAAGCAAGTCGCACAGCTTGAAGAGCTGGTACAGCACTTGCTGTTTCGCCGAGTACGTCGACGCCTGCAACTGACACCGGCGGGGGCGCTGTACCTGGGCGAAGTGCGCAAAATCCTGGTTCAGATAGAGATGTCCACCCACTACCTGCGTTCTTATGGTGGCGAAACCGAAGTCTTGCGCGTGTCCACCCCGCCCACCTTTGGCGCCCGCTGGCTGGTGCCTCGACTCAAAGGCTGGCGCTTGCGCCATCCGCATATTCACTTGGACTTAGTCAGCGAGCAGGAACAAGACGACCTGATCCAAGGCCGTTGCGATCTGACGTTTTACTTTGGCCAAGGCGCACGCCCCGGTGCCGAATCGGTGAAGCTGTTCAACGAAGAGTTGATTCCGGTGTGCGCGCCCGGCAGTCTGCCAACTACCCCGTTTACTGACCCAACTCAGCTGAGCGAATTGGTGTTGCTGCAAAGTGGTTCACGACCCCAAGCCTGGCATGAATGGTTCGACAGCCAAGGTTATCAAACCGAATACAGCTACCACGGCCCGCGTTTTGAAACGTTCTATATGTGCATACGCGCGGCACAGGTCGGTTGCGGGGTCGCGTTATTGCCGCGTTTTCTGGTCGAAGAAGAGCTGGCAGAAGGCAAGCTGGTCATCCCCTGGCCCCACGCCCTGCCGAGCCATGATGCGTATTACATGG
>NZ_JAMFRV010000528.1 GCF_026224925.1 Pseudomonas sp.
CGCCGCGGGCTCATGGCGTTTGAGCCAGCACGAGACATAGGTGATCAGGGCGAAACTCGTGGCGTGCGATTCGGGAAAACCGTAACTGCCGAAACCTTTGATCTGCTCGAAGATATGGTTGGCAAATTCCAGGGTATAGCCATTCTTGAGCATGCCTTCAGTCAGGCGTTTTTGATGCGGCTCAAGCCCGCCGTGGCGTTTCCAGGCGGCCATGGAGCGGCGCAGTTGGTCGGCCTCCCCCGGCGTGTAATCGGCCGCAACCACCGCCAGTTCCATGACCTGCTCCTGGAACAGTGGCACGCCGAGGGTGCGCTCGAATACCGCTTTAAGCTTTTCCGAAGGATAGGTGACCGGCTCTTCGTGGTTACGCCGGCGCAGGTACGGATGCACCATATCGCCCTGAATCGGCCCCGGTCGGACGATGGCCACTTCAATCACTAGATCATAAAAGGTCTTGGGTTTCAGGCGCGGCAGCATGGCCATCTGCGCCCGGGATTCGATTTGGAAAACGCCTACTGTGTCAGCGCGACTGATCATTTCGTAAGTGGGTTTATCTTCCTGCTTAATGGTCGCCAACGTCAGGTCATAACCCCGATAACGGCGCACCAGATCAAACGTGCGGCGCAGTGCGCTGAGCATGCCCAGTGCCAAAATGTCGATCTTCAGCAGCCCGACCAAGTCCAGATCGTCCTTGTCCCATTGAATGATCGTACGATCAGCCATGGCTGCGTTTTCTACCGGCACCAGCGTTTCCAGCGGATGTTCGGAGATGACGAATCCGCCCGGATGCTGGGACAGGTGCCGAGGGAAACCGATCAACTCCCCGGTTAAGGTCAATACACGGCGCAAGATCGGACTGTCCGGCTCAAAACCACATTCGCGCAGGCGTTCTGGTGGCGGCAGGTTATCGTTCCAGCTGCCAAAGCAATCGGCCAGCGCATTGATCTGATCGGGTGGCAAACCCAATACTTTGGCCACATCACGGACAGCGCCGGCGCCGTGATACGTGCTGGCCACAGCAGTGATCGCTGCCCTGCCCCGGCCATAACGCTGAAACACGTACTGCAATACTTCTTCCCGGCGCTCATGTTCGAAGTCGACGTCGATGTCCGGCGGTTCATTGCGCTCTTTGGACATGAAGCGCTCGAACAGCATGTTGCTGACTGCCGGGTCCAATTCGGTGATGCCTAAGGCAAAGCACACGGTCGAGTTGGCTGCCGAACCACGGCCCTGGCACAGAATGTCTTTGCTACGGGCGAAACGAACAATGTCGTGTACGGTCAGGAAATAGCTCTCGTAATTGAGTTCGCTGATCAAACTCAATTCACGCTCGATCAACGCCCTTACCTTGTCCGGCACGCCTTTTGGCCAGCGCCGCAGCGCGCCCTCTTCAGTCATCTGCCGTAGCCAGGTGGCAGCAGTTTGACCTTTGGGCACCAACTCATGGGGGTATTCATAACGCAGCTGTCCGAGGTCGAAACTGCAGCGCTCCGCGATACGTACCGACTCTGCCAACAACGGCGCCGGGTACAGTTCTGCCAGCTGTGACCGCGGTCGTAAATGCCGTTCGCCATTGGGGAACAGGCGATGCCCGGCGTCAGCAACGGTGGTGTGATGACGAATCGCAGTCATGGTGTCTTGCAGGGCGCGTCTGCCTCGGGCATGCATGTGCACATCGCCGCTAGCCACCGCCGGGATGTTCACGCTATCGGCCAATGCCAGAAGATCATTCAAGCGCTGCCCATCGTCAGGGCCACGGTGCAATTCCACAGCCAGCCATAGGCGTTCGGGAAACAAGGCATGCAGCCACTGGCCTTGCTCTTGATGGGTTTCACTGAGTAAATCCGGCAGCCACAGCGCCAGCAAGCCGTCCAGAGGTTCACGAAAGTCTTCACGCAGCAGGCGGTATTCGCCTTTTTTGGTGCGACGTCGGCCGGCCGTTATCAAGCGGCACAGCGCCTGATAGCCCCTGAGGTTTTCCGCCAACAGCACGATCTTCGGGCCGTTTTCGATGTGCATTTCGCTACCGATAATCATCGGCAAACCGGTTTCGCGTGACGCTTGCCAGGCACGGACGATCCCGGCCAATGTGCATTCATCGGTGATCGCCAGCGCTTGGTAGCCATGGCGCTGGGCACGTTCAAACAGCTCCTTGGCACTGGAAGCGCCGCGCTGAAAGCTGAAGTTACTCAGGCAATGCAGTTCAACATAGCCCACGGTCTCGGCAGTCATGCAAACCATCCCTGCAGCAACAAACTGCCGTCTTCACCCACTGTTTGATACGCCCACGCGCGCTGCCCGGAACGGGTCTCCACCAAAAAGTAATCGCGCCGCACATCGCCGCCGTCCCACCAGCCTGATTCGATACGCTCGGGGCCGGCGAGGATGCGCACACCGGATTCGTCCAGCGGCACCGGCTGACGCAATAGCCAACCGGGGCGCGGAGCCGTCAGCAGCGGGCCCGCGGACTTGCTCTCCAGGCCCGGTTGCCAAGCACATTCGGGGCGGTGATCGGCATGGGCGCGCAGGCCATTGACCGCTTCGTCACCCAACCGCGCGCGCAGCCGTTCGCGCAGTTGTTCCCATGGCAATGCCTGCTGCGCACGCTCATCGAACAACTCGCGGTGTGCCGGCACAAAACTCGGCAGATCACGGGCCAGCAGGCGCACCGCACGCACCGGAGACGGCACTTGTATTTGCTCCAGACGCCCACGCGCCAGCTCGAACAACATCGCCGCACCGCGTTCAGCACTGAGCAGCCCCACTGGCACTACCGTGTCTTTGCCTTCGACGTGTTCCAGATGAAGCGAAAAACGCTGTACGCCGCTGTCACGCCCGGCGAGAAACACCGCTAAATCCGAGATCAGACGTTTGAGCGGAAACAACAGGGCTTGATGGGATTCGACGTCGAAATTCAGCTCGATACGGGTGTCGAAAAAGTCTGGCGGCAGGTAACACTCCAGCGCCAAGGCGCGCTCGCCAAGCAAGGTGTCCAGGTGCAGCAATACCTGCGCCGGGAAGCGTCGTGCCAAGGTATTACGCGGCAGGGCCAGCACCTGCTGCAGCGTATGCAGACCCATGCGTGAAAAGGCAGTCGCCACTTCACGGCTCAGACCGATGCGGTCGATGGGCATCAGCGCTAGCGCGTGGTGTAGGGATTCTCGGGTGGTGACGGCAAGACCGTCATGCACATTGGTCAGCATCCGCGCCGCTGCCGGGTTGGGCGCGACCACGATGCGGTGATGAAATCCCAATGCGCTCAGCTCGTCCCTCAGGCGCTTTTCAAACACGGGCCAAGGCCCGAACAAGCCCAGGCTGGATTCAATCTCCATCATCAATACCCGGGGGTATTTCAGGCTGACCTGGGAACTGAACCGATACGCCCACGCCGCCAATAAACGGTGCCAGCGCTCGACATCACTCGGCTCATATTCAACCGTCGCAAAGTCGCGAACCAATGCTTGCGCAGCGGTGAGCGATTGACCCGCACGCAAGCCCAACGCCTTCGCCGCCGGGTTGACCGTCTGCAACACCCTGCGTTGTGCAGTGCCGGTCAACAGCACCAACGGTTCGTCAGGGTCGGCGCGACGGCGCATCACGCCGTCGAGCGCCAACTGTGGCAGCAAGACACAGGCCCAAAGCATGTGAACCTCAGAAATCGATTGAGAACGGGATAGGTGAAGGTGGTGTCAGCCCTCCCCGACACTTGAGAACCCGCAGTTGCCGGGGCTTTGCATCAATGGCGATGCGTAACGCCGCCGGTGACGGATTGAGCGCGGCATGTGCGGGCCGACAGGCGAAGGCCAGGGTCTGGCCGGTTTCAGCCGCTACTTGCAGACGCCGCAACGCACGATCATCGGCCTGTTTCTGCGGCGGCCAACACAGCACGGCGCCACAGCTGCCGGAACGCAAACATTGCTCGGTGGCCCATAGCGCATCCCGGGCGTTGGCGTCGACCATGGTCAGCCAACGCAAATCGATGCCAGCGGCCTGCCAAGCATGCGGATAAGGCACATAAGGCGGCGCGACCAGCACAATTCGCTCGCCTTGATCCGCGAGCCGCTTAAGCGTTGGCCACAATAATTGCAGCTCGCCACTGCCATCGGCAGCCACCAGAATTTCGCTCAGGGCCGACGCTGGCCAGCCGCCTGTTGGTAGCGCCGCATCCAGTTCGGCGTGTCCGGTGGGTTGGGTGCTGACGGGCGGCGCGACGGATCGGCCTTTCCAGACCCGACGCTCGTCCAGCAGCGCGTCGAGGCTGACAACGGCGCCCATCATTCGCGCCTGACTAAGCCGCAGTAAACGCCTTCGATGGCGAAATCCTGGGTTGGCAAGACCACTATCGGTTGGTAAGCGGGGTTACGAGGCAGTAAACGAAACTCGCCGGCTCGGGTCTCCAAACGCTTGATGGTGACCTCTCCGTCGAGCCGCGCGACCACGATTTGCCCATCCTTGGCCTCGGCACTGCGCAGTACGCCCACCAGATCGCCGTCGAGAATACCGTCTTCGATCATCGAGTCGCCTTGCACTCGCAACAGGTAATCCGGCACCCGGTGAAAAGTGCTGCGATCAAGCATCAAGGTGTCGTGCAGACCAATGTCAGGACCAATCGGCGCACCTGCTGCAACCCGACCTAACACCGGGAGCTCAATCATCTCGGGCCGTTGACGATTGCCCGACTGCTGCGAAACCAACCGAATACCCCGTGCTTGATTGGGCGCGACCTCGATCAACCCGGCTTCCGTAAGGGCCAAAATATGTTTGCGCGCCACACTACGCGAGGCAAAACCAAAGGCCTCAGCGATTTCAGCCAAGCTCGGGGACTGACCTTGCTGCACGATACGCTCGCGGATAAAGGTCAGGATGGCAGTACGTCGGGGGGTTAGTAGGCTCATGGAGTACATTTGTACTCCTTTCATGGCATTGGTGCTAGAGCCTCTTATCGCGGGAGCGAAATGCGAGGCTGAGATATGTCTTAATCAATTTGATACGCGCCCTCACATCAATGCCCAAGCTGTCCCAAACACTGTGTGGGCGCTTGCTTGCGAAAGCATTGTCATGGGCGCAGAGCTTTCTAGAACTGGTGAGCGTTTGAACCTGGGGCAGACGCTGAAAGGGTCGTAGCGCTTAGGATCAAACCGGACAATTCATCGACCCATTGTTCAGCCCTTGCTTGGCCAACTTATGGGTAAC
>NZ_JAMFRV010000054.1 GCF_026224925.1 Pseudomonas sp.
GATAAACACCATGTGCCAACCGTACTGTGCTTGTAGCCACGCTAAAACCGGGGTCAGGAACGCCAGGCCAACGAATTGACCGGAGGTATAGACGCCGATGGCCGTGGCCCGTTCGCGCTCTGGAAACCAGGTAGTGACCACGCGACTGTTGATGGGATAGGCCGGTGCTTCCATCGCCCCCACGGCCAGACGCAGGAAGAACAACGCGATAAAGCTTGAGGCAAAACCCAGCAGGATGGTCGCCAGTGACCACAGAACCAGTGCGGCGGTATAGAGAATGCGCGGTGGTACACGGTCAACCAGCCAACCGCCGGGCAATTGCATGGCGGCATAGGTCCAGCCGAACGCCGAGAAGATCAGGCCGACGTGAATCGGATCAATACCCAGCTCGGTAGTCAGGGCCGGGGCCGCGATGGACAGGTTGCTGCGGTCCAGGTAGTTGATCACCACGGTGATGAACAGCAGCACCATGATGAAAAAACGCTTACGGCTGGGCGTCACAAGCGACGCCTTGGCCGCGAAGGCTTGAGGTTGCATGGCGGATGCCTCTTATTATGGTTATGAAGGCTTGGTGTCACTTCCGATGTGGGGACTGTCCAGAATTAGTTAGACGGCAGAGTCTCTGTGGGACCGAATTTATTCGGGAAGCGAGCGGCGCTGTCTGTCAGTGAAACCGCGGTGCTGCATTCCCGAATGAAATCGGTCCAACAGAATCTTTCTAGGCTGACTAAATCTTTGTTACTGGCTTACCACTCAGCAAAGCTGCCATCGGCGTGGCGCCAGATCGGGTTGCGCCAGCGGTGGCCGATGGCGGCGCGCTCTTTGACGTATTCCTCGTTGATCTCAATGCCCAGGCCCGGCCCGTTAGGGATCTTCACCATGCCTTTGTCGTAATCGAAGACTTCTGGATTCTTGATGTAATCCAGCAGGTCGTTGCTTTCGTTGTAATGGATGCCCAGGCTTTGCTCCTGAATGAACGCGTTGTAACAAACCGCATCCAGCTGCAAGCAGGCAGCCAGTGCAATCGGCCCCAGCGGACAGTGCAGCGCCAACGCCACGTCGTAGGCTTCGGCCATATTGGCGATCTTGCGAGTTTCAGTAATACCGCCCGCGTGGGACGCATCCGGCTGAATGATGTCGACGTAGCCTTCGCTCAGAATCCGCTTGAAATCCCAACGCGAAAACAAGCGCTCACCGAGGGCAATCGGCGTGCTGGTGAGTGGCGCCAACTCTTTGAGCGCTTCGTAGTTCTCACTGAGTACGGGCTCTTCGATGAACATCAGCTTGAACTGATCCAACTCCTTCATCAGCACCTTGGCCATGGGCTTATGGACCCGGCCATGGAAATCGACGCCGATGCCGACGTTAGGGCCAACCGCATCGCGTACGGCGGCAACGTTGGCCAGCGCCAGCCCGACCTTTTCGAAAGAGTCGAGAAACTGCAGCTCTTCGGTGCCGTTCATTTTCACGGCGGTGAACCCGCGCTCAACCGCTTCCTTGGCTGCCTTTGCGGTCTCCGCGGGTCGGTCGCCGCCGATCCATGAGTACACCCGAATCTTGTCACGCACCTGGCCACCCAGCAGATCGCTGACCGAAACCCCCAGCGCCTTGCCCTTGATGTCCCACAGCGCCTGATCGATGCCGGCAAGTGCACTCATGTGGATCGCACCGCCCCGGTAGAACCCGCCGCGATAGAGCACGGTCCAGATGTCTTCGATATTGCGTGGGTCTTTGCCGATCAGGTAATCGGACAACTCATCCACGGCAGCGGCCACGGTATGGGCGCGCCCTTCAACAACGGGCTCACCCCAACCGGTCACGCCTTCGTCGGTTTCGATCTTGAGAAACAGCCAACGCGGCGGGACGATGTACGTCGTGAGTTTGATGATTTTCATGTATGCGCTCTCTTATTGGATACGACGCTCGGGACGTCGATCAGATCAATGCAATTCGTTCCAGGCGGTCACATAGGCCTTGGCCCGCTCGGCGACATCGGCGGCGCTCATGCCCGGCTTGAACAACCCAGACCCAAGACCAAAGCCGGACACGCCCGCGTCGATAAACACCTGCATGTTGTCGGGTGTGATGCCACCCACCGGGATCAACGCCGTGCCCTTGGGCAATACCGCCAGGAACGCCTTGACCACCGCCGGGCCTATTTGCTCGGCCGGGAACAGCTTCAATACATCAGCGCCTTCAGCCAGCGCCGCAAAGGCTTCGGTGGGGGTCGCAACGCCGGGGGAAAGGTACAAACCTGCGGCTTTCGCAGCACGCAACACTTTGGGATCACTGTGCGGCATGACGATGACCTGCCCGCCCGCCTCTTTGACCAAGCCGACCTGCTCGGGCGTCAACACCGTGCCGGCACCGATCAAGCAATCAGCAGGCAGCGACTGACGCAAAATGCGGATGCTGTCGTAGGGTTGCGGCGAGTTGAGCGGCACTTCAATGACGCGAAATCCGGCCTTGTACAATACGTCGCCAATGGCTGGCGCTTCTTCCGGGCGCAAGCCACGGAGAATGGCGATCAAACCGTTTTTAACCAGTGCTTGTTTAAGCATGTCAGACCTCTGCAAGAGTGGATTTGAGCAAGTTGGCCTGCACCGCCAACTGCCACAAACCGCGTTCGGTGGCCTGTTCAGCCAAGGTCACCTGAGCGAAACCGCAGGCAGCCAATGCACGAGAATAACGTGCGCAAAGCTGGGCATTGCCGATCAGGATGATAGGGGGAAGTTCTGTATTGGGAGCCTGGCGTTGCCGTTGTAAAGCCGCCAGCGCGACCAGTTCGTGGCCGATCAACAACCCGGAAAGGTAATCGGGCTGAGCGCCGGGACTGAGCGCGCCAGTCAAACCCAAGGTCCGGCAACTGAAAATCGTCGACAGCGGCCCGGCAGCACCTTCGGCCGACAGCGCCACATGGACGCCGCGGTCAAATGCGTCGGCGTCGAAGGTTTCGCTGGGGCGCATGGTGCGTCCCAGAATAGTGTGGGTGCTGAGTGCGGCGTACACCTCGCCGGTCATGAACGTATCGAAGTGCATGATGCAGCCGTCGGCCACCTGCACCCATTTCGAATGGCTGCCTGGCAGGCCGATCAATAACGACTGTTCAGGGGTAGCGGCAGGCAAGCTGGCGAGAATGCCCAGCACTTGGGTTTCTTCACCGCGCATCACGTTGGGCAACACAGAGCGCTGCAACACGCCGGGGACGATGTGTACGTCAACCCCGCGCAGGCTGCGCACGGTTTGCAAGGCAGCGCTCAGCCCAGCGACGTCAGCCGGGGTTTCGCGGTATACGGCTTCGCGCCAGCCTTGAGCGCTGCCGACCATGCCGCAGGCGATTACCGGCGTACCGGGTTGCGCGTCGAGCCAGTCACCACAGGCTTCGTCAAATGCCAGTTCAAATCCGTCGGAGCACAGCACGCCGGCGATCAGCCGCGGCGTGGTCGGCAATTGCATGATGCCGGCGCTCAACGAGCGTTGTTGCAGAACCTGGCCGTGTTCGCCAAGTCGATAAGCACGAAGGGAGGTCGTCCCCCAGTCGAGCGCGATCAATTGCGCCTGCATCGCTTCACCTTTTTATTGTTTGGTATGAAGGTGCCATTCCCTGGCCCGCAACGACTATAAACCTGAAACCTTATTTATCTCAATATGTATATTTGCATCCCATATATAGGGATAAAATAAACACAAGTGGAATCTGCCTGTTGGCACTAGCATTATCGCTAGCAAGACTCCAACTGCTCTCAAGGATGAATGCTATGAAGCTATTTCTTGTACTGGGCAATCTTCGGGGGCTATGTGCGTTAGCCATCGCCCTTCACCACTTCCACGTGTTGCAGAGCGCCAGTGAGTGGTCACTATTCAGGAACGCCGGTTACTTGGTTGAGTTCTTCTTCGCGCTGAGTGGCTTCTTGCTGTATCAGCGCTATGCCCACTCGTTGGACTCGGGGCCGCAGTTACGCCAATTCATGATCGCGCGTACCTGCCGGGTGTATCCGCTGCACGTGTTTATATTGCTGGTGTTCGTTGGTTTCGAATGTTTGAAACTGCTGCTTGAACGTCGTGGCATTCAACTCAACAACGTTAGCTTTACCGGTGACCGGGCGCTGGGTGAAATTGTGCCTAACCTGCTGCTGATTCAGGCGTGGTGGCCGGGGTTCAATGCGCTGTCGTTCAACTACCCGTCTTGGATCGTGAGCGTCGAATATTATGTTTACCTGCTGTTTGGCTTGGTTGCGCTGATGCTGCCCAGGCAATCGGCCAAGGTATTTGCGAGCATCGCGGTGTTGGCGCTGGTGGCGTTGTATGTTGGCAATACACCGCTGACGAACAACGTGTTGCGCGGCTTGGGCTGTTTCTTTGCAGGCGGGGTGACGTTTCGGGTCTACGTCCGTCTGCGCCATCTACGTTTGGGCCCGTTGCTGGGCAGCGTGTTGGAGGTGCTTAGCCTAGGGGCGGTCTATTGCGTTATGGCTGGCAGTGAGACGCCTCAGGACGCCGCGCTGGCGATACTGTTTTGTGTTGCAGTCGGGGTGTTTGCCTTCGAGGCGGGCGGGATATCGATGCTATTGCGCGGGCGCCCATTGGCCTGGCTTGGCGAGCGCTGGTTTTCGGTCTACATGACTCATGCGGCGGTGATATTCGTCACCACAGTCGGTGTGATGATGGTCGCCAAAGCCACTGGAACGTCGCTGATGGTTGATCTGCCGAGCGCTATTGCGGGCGTGACGACGCGCTATATCAGTACCGGCAGCGCACTGCTGGATAACCTGCTGATTGTCGTCGAACTGATCGTCGTGCTGGGAATTTCAACGCTGACGTACCGTTACATTGAACAGCCTGGTATTGCGTTGGGTAAGCGCTGGAACAGGGGGCGTGGCGATGAGTCGGTTTCGAGCCAAAGGCTTCCCGAATGAATTCGGTCCCACAGGAGATCGCAGGTTATCAGTGAGACCGAATTCATTCGACCCCACGGAGGTTCGCAGGTTATCTGTGGGACCGAATTCATTCGGGAAGAAAGCAGCGCGGTGTGTTAGGTACACCGCATCAGGCCATTCGCGAACAAGTTCCCACTGGGATTGCGCCAGACCACAAAAAACCCGCATCTCTTTGAAGATGCGGGTTTTTTCTCAAGCCTTTAAAAAATCAACGTTCCAGCAGGATTCGCAACATGCGACGCAGCGGTTCCGCGGCGCCCCACAGCAGTTGGTCGCCCACGGTAAACGCGCCCAAGTATTGCGAACCCATGTTCAGCTTGCGTAGACGGCCTACCGGGATGCTCATGGTGCCGGTCACTGCCGTTGGGCTCAGGTCGTGAATACTGGCTTCACGGTGGTTTGGCACCAGCTTCACCCACGGGTTGTGCTGGCTGATCATGCCTTCGATGTCAGCAATCGGCACGTCTTTGTTCAGTTTGATGGTCAATGCCTGGCTGTGACAGCGCATGGCGCCGATGCGCACGCAGATGCCGTCCACCGGAATCGGGCTCTTGAAGCGACCCAGAATCTTGTTGGTCTCAGCCTGGCCTTTCCACTCTTCGCGGCTCTGGCCGTTTGGCAGTTCTTTGTCGATCCACGGGATCAAGCTGCCCGCCAATGGCACGCCGAAGTTTTCCGTTGGGAAGCCTTCGCTGCGCATGGCTTCAGCCACCTTGCGGTCGATGTCGAGGATAGCGCTGGCAGGGTTTGCCAGTTCGTCAGCGACGGAGGCGTGAGCAGCGCCCATTTGCTTGATCAGTTCACGCATGTTCTGCGCGCCGGCCCCAGAGGCCGCCTGATACGTCATGACGTTCATCCACTCCACCAGACCGGCTTCGAACAAGCCGCCCAGGCCCATCAGCATCAGGCTGACGGTGCAGTTACCGCCAATGTAATTCTTGGTCCCGGCATCCAACTGCTGGTCAATGACGCGGCGGTTAACCGGGTCCAGCACGATGACAGCATCGTCCTGCATGCGCAGGCTAGACGCGGCGTCGATCCAGTAGCCCTTCCAGCCCGCTTCACGCAGCTTGGGGAATACTTCGTTGGTGTAGTCGCCGCCCTGGCAGGTCAGCACAACATCCAGGGTTTTCAGTTCGTCGATGCTGTAAGCATCTTTCAGCGGCGCGGTATCTTTGCCCACAGCCGGGCCTTGACCACCGATGTTGGAGGTGGAGAAGAACACAGGCTCAATGAGATCAAAATCCTGCTCTTCCAGCATCCGCTGCATGAGCACGGAACCGACCATACCGCGCCAACCGATCAGACCTACACGTTTCATCGCAACTACACCCTTAACAAAAAGTGGGACCCTGCCTCTAACGACATTAGAGGCAGCGGGCCCGAGAGATTACAGATTCCGCAGCGCGGCGACTACTGCATCGCCCATTTCCTGCGTGCCAACCTTGGCATTGCCGGCCGACCAGATGTCGCCGGTGCGCAAACCCTGATCAAGAACCAGGCTTACAGCCTTCTCGATGGCATCGGCCGCAGCGGTCAGGTTGAAGCTGTAACGCAACATCATCGACACCGACAGAATCGTCGCCAACGGGTTGGCAATGCCCTGCCCGGCAATGTCCGGCGCCGAACCGTGGCACGGTTCGTACATACCCTTGTTGTTGATGTCCAGCGAGGCCGACGGCAGCATGCCGATGGAACCGGTGAGCATTGATGCCTGATCAGACAGGATGTCGCCGAACATGTTTTCGGTGACGATCACGTCGAACTGTTTCGGCGCCTTGACCAACTGCATGGCGGCGTTGTCGACGTACATGTGGCTCAATTCAACGTCTGGATAATCCTTGGCCACTTCCTCGACCACTTCGCGCCACAACTGGCTGGCCTCAAGCACGTTGGCCTTGTCCACCGAGCACAGCTTCTTGCTGCGTAGGCGCGCCATGTCGAAACCGGCGCGGGCAATACGGCGGATTTCACTCTCGCTGTACGGCAGCGTGTTGTAGCCTTCGCGCTCGCCATTATCGAGGGTTCGGATGCCACGTGGGGCGCCGAAGTAGATACCACCGGTCAGTTCGCGAACGATGAGAATATCCAGTCCCGATACAACCTCTGGCTTCAAGGTCGATGCTTCTGCCAATTGTGGGTACAGAATGGCCGGACGCAGGTTGGCGAACAGTTTCAGCTCCGAGCGAATCTTCAACAGGCCTTTTTCCGGGCGAATCGAACGGTCCAGCTTGTCCCACTTGGGACCACCTACCGCACCGAGTAATACCGCATCGGCTGCGCGGGCGCGGGCCAGGGTTTCATCAGCCAACGGCACGCCATGCTGGTCGATGGCCGAACCGCCAATCAGATCGTGACTGAGTTCAAAACCCAGTTGATATTTGTCATTGGCCAGTTCCAGCACCTTGACCGCTTCAGCCATGATTTCAGGGCCGATACCATCACCTGGGAGAATCAGAATCTGCTTGCTCATGGTTTCCTCAATTCTTACAAATCAAATACGTTTAATAGTCAAACCCGAACCCCTGTGGGAGCGAATTCATTCGCGAAGGCGGAAAAATTGACACACCGCCAACGCGTGTAAATACCTACTCAGCCACGAAACAACCAAGGCTGGCTTGCGCGGTGCTTGCCTTCAAAGCTGGCAATCGCCTCAGCGTCCATCAGGGTCAAACCGATGTCGTCGAGGCCGTTGAGCAGGCAATGCTTACGGAACGCATCAATTTCAAAGTTCAACACTTTACCGTCTGGACGCGTCACCGTCTGCGCCGACAGGTCAATGTTCAGTTGATAACCCGGATTGGCTTCAACTTGTTCGAACAACTCATCGACTTCGGCATCGCTGAGAATGATCGGCAGCAGGCCGTTCTTGAAGCTGTTGTTGAAGAAGATGTCGGCATAGCTCGGCGCGATCACGCTGCAAAAACCATACTCTTCCAACGCCCACGGCGCGTGCTCACGGCTGGAACCGCAGCCGAAGTTTTCACGGGCAAGCAATACGCTAGCGCCTTGATAACGCTCGTGGTTAAGCACGAAATCCTTGTTCAACGGACGCTTGGAGTTGTCCTGATACGGTTGCCCGACGTCCAGGTAGCGCCACTCATCAAACAGATTCGGGCCGAAACCAGTGCGGCGAATCGACTTCAGAAACTGCTTGGGAATGATCTGATCGGTGTCGACGTTGGCACGATCCAAAGGAGCGACAAGGCCGGTGTGTTGAGTAAATGCTTTCATGTCTGGGCTCCTTAGTGTTGGATCAAGTTGCGAACGTCGACGAATCGACCGTTAATCGCCGCTGCGGCAGCCATGGCCGGGCTGACCAGGTGCGTACGACCACCCGCGCCTTGACGGCCTTCGAAGTTGCGGTTTGAAGTGGACGCGCAGTGCTCGCCGCTTTCCAAACGATCCGGGTTCATCGCCAGGCACATGGAGCAACC
>NZ_JAMFRV010000055.1 GCF_026224925.1 Pseudomonas sp.
CAGGTTGACCCGGTCGCCCAGACTGACCGCTTGCGGCGTCATGCTCAGGGCTTCGACCCGCACCTGCGCCTTTGCCCCGGCCCCCATGATGGTCAGCGCGCGACGGTCGCCTTTTTTGATCAGCGAGCGTAACGCGTGGCGCGCAACCCAGGCCGTACGCGGGTCTTCCAATGACCAGCTTTCGACGAGATCAAGCACCCACTCGGGGTTGTCTTTGGTAATGTCGTTGAGGTGGTTGGCCACTGATTTACGCACATACAGGCTGTCGTCCGCTTTCAAGTTGTTGAGGATTGGCAGCACTGGCGATGGGTCGACGGTGAGCGTTTCAAGACGAAACGACCATGGCAGGCGCGGCCGGCTGCCTTCACTGGCCAAGCGTCTAACGTGCTCATCGGGGTCCTTGGACATTTTCTGCATCAATTTCAATGCGCGTTGAAAATCCAGGCGCAAGAAGTGCCGAATGGCGAATTCCGACGAGCCAAATCCGGTGAAATACTTTAGCGCCGCTATGGATAGTTCAAAGTCCTCCTGGCCGTACAAGGCGACGTACTCGGGCAAAATCATGCTGACAAAACCGCTGTTCAAACGCGGTGCCAGCTGCTTGAGGATGTGTAGCGCTTGCGGGTAATCGGCTGGCAGGCCGGCGTGCAGGCACTGGCTGACGCGGTTTAAACGCTGCATCACCGACAGCGCATCCAGACCTTCAGATGCCCGTTGCATAAACGCTGCGACGTCGAATGCCGAGTACACCGCAGCCGTTTCTTCGGCGATGTGTTGCAGGCGCGCAGCGTTGAAAATTTCCTTCAGCGCCGGGGCGGCCTGTTCGGGTTGATTGCTCATAAATTCGAAGGTTCTCGGCGTTGATGTACTGGGTGCCGCAACTTCACGCGGCAATTGTTATCAAAAAGTTGTCGTTACCATTTCTAACAGAAGGTAGGTGATGAAGAGTATTAAGCGATGTACCGCAACCTTGATGCTGAGCGCGGTGTTGGGTATGGCGATGGTCAGTGTGGCCCAAGCAGACGCCAATGACCCAGGCGGCACTCCTGACCGCAACAGCACGTTCAGCAATAATCCTTACAACAGCCCGACCCGCCGCGCCAACCCTAATAGTCGGCAGGGTACAGAGTCCAGTATTCCGTCCAATCGCAGCAATCCACAGACCAATCCTCGGCCGCCAACCCTGGAAAACGGTGGGATTGGCAACGGCAGTCAAAATCGCCAGCCCGCACCACAGCCGCCTTCGAGTACCCCGGACAGGGGCCTGAATAGATAGGAATTGCTCATGCTGCGTACTTTTCGTCCAACTGTTTTTTTTATGCGTAAAACATTGATCGCCGCCGCGTGTACAGGCGCCTTGCTCGGGCTCTCGATGAGCGCGTCCGCCGGGCCGACCCAGAGGCTCGACAGCGAGCTGGGTACGGTCAGTGTCGATCAAGTGACTAAAGGCCTGAATCATCCTTGGGCGCTGGCGTTCTTGCCGAGTCGACAGGGGATGCTGGTCACTGAGCGGCCGGGTAACCTGCGTATTGTTTCCTTTGATGGCAAGCTTTCCAAACCGCTTTCGGGTGTGCCCAAAGTCTGGGCGCAGGGGCAGGGCGGTTTGCTTGATGTGGTCCTGTCGCCTGATTTCAGCAATGACCGATTGGTCTATTTGTCATATGCCGAAGGGGGTGGTGAAGGCGGGACTGCGGGCACTGCGGTTGGCCGTGGTCGTCTGTCGAAAGACATGACCTCGCTGGATGACTTCAAAGTGATCTTCCGCCAAGAGCCCAAGTTATCCACAGGCAACCATTTTGGCTCGCGGCTGGTGTTCGACCGTGACGGTTACCTGTTCATCACCTTGGGTGAAAACAACAACCGTCCGACGGCGCAGGATCTGGACAAGCTGCAAGGCAAGGTCGTGAGGATCTTCCCTGATGGCCGAGTGCCGGACGATAACCCGTTTCTTGGACAGGCAGGCGTGCGGCCAGAAATTTGGTCTTATGGCCACCGCAATCCACAAGGCGCGGCGCTGAACCCATGGACCGGTACGTTGTGGACCCATGAGCATGGGCCAAAAGGCGGGGATGAAGTGAACGTGATCGAGCGCGGGAAAAACTACGGTTGGCCACTCGCAACCCATGGCGTCGATTATTCCGGGCAGCCGATTTCCGAGGCTAAAGGCAAGGTCGCCGAAGGCACTGTGGCGCCCAAGCATGTCTGGGAGGTGTCCCCTGCCGTCAGCGGCATGGCGTTCTATGATTCTGACCATTTCAAGGCTTGGGATCACAACCTGTTCATCGGCGCATTAGGCGCGCAGCAGTTAATCCGCCTGCAATTCGACGGCGATAAGGTCGTTCATGAAGAGCGCCTGCTGGGCGAATTGAAAGCACGGATTCGTGACGTAAGAATGGGCCCTGACGGGTATTTGTATGTGCTGACCGACGAGCAGGATGGGGCGTTGTTAAAGGTGGGATTGGAGTAGCTGCCTGCGCAAACCACCGCCAATACCACCGCCTCTGTGGGAGATTCTATGTTTGAGGGCAATCCACAGATCCCGGTGGGTGCGAACTTGTTCGCGATAGGTAGCGCCGCGGTATGTCTGATAAACCGGGTCGTCTGCTTCCCGAACAAGTTCGGTCCCACCGAATCTCAGCATGCCGCCGGATTTGGGGCAATCCACAAAGCTTGCGAAGGACGCGACACGGTCTGCCAGATCAGCCCACATTAGATATCTCACTGATATCCAGTTTTTTACCGGCAAACGATCACTCAACTATCTTGCTTGTCCTTGAGCACTTCACCGGTTTTGGCATCCAGGTCTACGTCCCATTCAACGCCTTTGGCGTCGCGCAGTTCGGTCTTGTAGATGTACCGGCCGTAGGAGTTTTCAAGCTCGGTGCTGTGGATAGTCGTGCCCGGATGTTTGAGCAGCGCCGCTTTATTCAACGCTTCGAAATCCATCACGGTGCCGGCTTTGAGTAAACGGACCGCTTCGTCGGGGCCTACGTCGGCTTGGGCGAAGCCAGCGATGGCGGTCAAAGCGAGGGTCGCGAATACAGCGTTCATGGTTTTCATCAGCGGTTTCCTTGGGCTTTACCTGTTGGGTTGCCGCCACCTTAACCACCCTTGCTTAACCCACCCTTAATTCAGCGTGCAGAGAAGCGTGGCAGTAAACCAGGCACTGCGTGCACCAGCGCGTTTATCGCAAAGCCAATGAACATAACGCCGCAGATACGCGTAATGGCCACCTCGTGACGCACATACAACGCCCGTACATGCCGCGCGCCGACAATCGCGACAACGATGGCGTACGCCGCGATACCACCGATGAAACTCAGCACTATCATCGCCGGTAGCATCGACCAGTCCAGCAACTCGGCACGGGTAGAAATCAGCGCCGTAAAGGTCGCCACCGCCACCGGGTATGCCTTGGGGTTGGTCAGACCGAAGGTCACGCCATGCCAAAATGGTTGCCGGGCGACGCCTTGAGGCTGATCGCCACTGCTGCGTTTGGCGCGAATGGCACGCATCCCAAGCCAGAACAGGTACAGCCCGCTCAACACCCCAAGCACATCAAACGCGGTACTGCCGATGACCCTGGCACCGACAATCGCGACCAATGCCGTACTGCACCAGACCACATCACCCAGCAGGTGTCCGCTGAGAAACGCGGCCCCCGCTCGCCGCCCTTGGGCTGCACCGATGCCGAACACCGCCAATACGCCGGGGCCGGGGGTGATGCCATAGATAAAGCCTGAGGCAAGAACAGCTAACAGCAGCGAAAGAGTCATACCGGCATTCCTTGAAAGGTCGCGGGGGAGTTTAATCCACACGGCAGGGTCAAACCCTGACCTCACCGAATTTATTCGTGATGGGCTTATTGTGGTCCTCCCGAAACACCACTCCCCATTTTTCAACTGGAGAACAGACGCATGAAAGTCGGATTTGTTGGACTCGGCAACATGGGCCAGGCCATGGCCAGCAACCTGTTGAAAGGCGGCCATGAACTGCTGGTCTGGAATCGCTCGCCAGCGCCAGTGCAAAAACTAGTGGCGCTTGGGGCAAAAGCGGCGACTGATCCGCAGCAGGCGTTCGATGTCGATGTGGTGTTCAGCATGCTCGCCGATGATCAAGCGCTACGCTCGGTATTGCTGGACTCAGGTCTGCTGAAAACCCTCAAAGCGCCGTTGATTCACGTCAACATGGCGACCATTGCAGTGGCCTTCGCGCAGGAACTCGCGGGATTGCACCAGGCCCAAGGTGTCGCCTATATCGCCGCACCCGTGATGGGGCGTCCCGACGTAGCCGCCAGCGCCAACCTGAATATTCTGGCTGCCGGTCCGGCAGCGGCTATCGCGCAGGTCCAGCCGTTGTTCGACCTCATTGGACGCAAGACCTGGCCCCTGGGTGAGCAGGCCTCAAGTGCCAACGTGATGAAGCTCGCGGTTAATTTCATGCTCGCGTCGGCCATCGAATCCATGGGCGAGGCGGCGGTGTTGGTTGGCGCATACGGTATCGAGTCGGCGCAGTTGATCGACTTGATATCCAACAGTATTTTTCCGGGGCCGGTCTACCAAGGCTACGGCGCGCTGATCGCCGAGCGCCGCTACGAACCCGCCGCCTTTAAGGCCTCATTGGGCCTTAAAGATGTCGGCTTGGCGCTGGCCGCAGCAGAGCGGGTGTCGGTGGCATTGCCCATGGCGCAGTTGGTCCATGAAAGCCTGCTGGACGCCCAAGCGCACGACGAGGGCCACATGGACTTGGCCGTGCTGGGCCAGGTCGCCGAACGCAGGGCCAAGCGTGGCTAAACCACTACGACGCTAGCGCGGATTTCGTCTGGCCACTGCTGACCTCAAACTGTCCGACCAGTTTTTGCAGTTTGTTGGCGTTGAGTCGCACGATTTCCGCGCTGTTCTGCAACACCACAACGGTCTCGCGCATTTCGCCCGAGGCCAGGTCCACGCGTTTTATGGTTTTGCCGTAGTCCAGGCTTCGGTCGCTGAGCTGCTGAATAATGTTGATCATGCTTTCCACTTCTTGATGCAACTGGGCATTTTCAGAAGAGGCGTCTTGTGTGGCACGTAAGTGGTTGTCGACGTCTTGCACGCCGCTCTCCATAAACGCCACCGCTTGTTGAGTTTCGCTTTGCAGGCCTTCGACCATGTGTTTGATGTCGTCGGCAGCACTGGCGGTACGGATCGCAAGGCTGCGCACTTCGTCGGCCACCACCGCAAAACCACGGCCATGCTCACCGGCCCTGGCAGCTTCGATGGCCGCGTTGAGTGCCAGCAAATTGGTCTGGTTAGTGATGTTAGTAATCAGGCCGACGATGTTGCTGATTTGCCCCATCCGGTTGTCCAGCGACTGCACACTGGACGCCGAACGTTCCACCACATCGCGGATGGACTGAGTCCCGACGCGGACCGACTCGAACTGTTCACGGGCGCGACGAACAACGTCATCCATGGCGCGCTTCTTCTGCTCGGCAGTCAACGAAGCCTGATCGATTTCGCCCAACTGACCGTCGACGATCACCATCATGCGATTCACCGCATCGGTCACTTCGCTGGACGTGAAGCCGGCTTCCTGACTGCTGCCGAGCATCAGCTCATTGGTTTTACCCATGCTGCGAGACGCATGAATCACTTGGCCCACCACCGAATCGAGGTGGTCGATGAAGCTATTGATCCAACGGCCCATGTCGCCGGTTTCGTCATTGGCCATTTTGTCGGTGCTCAAGCGCTGGCGCAGGTTGCCTTCGCCTTCGGCGATCGTGCGGATAACGTCGGTCATTTCACTGAGGCGCGCCGCCAGACGTTTTGGCCCGAATGAGGAAAACAGCAGGGCAGTTACCACCATGCTCAGGACCTGGACAATATCAATCTGATCCTGGCTTAGGCCGCTGTAATGCTGAACCAGGTAGTTGCAGGCGAACAGGCCGCCCATGGTCGCCAGATAAGGCTTCATAAGCCCGTAGCTCAACGACCGACGCCGGTAGACTTCTTCCAGGTCAGCTTCGCACATCATGCCCCAACG
>NZ_JAMFRV010000529.1 GCF_026224925.1 Pseudomonas sp.
CGGGTGCGCCCCGAATCATTGATGCCTTCCATGTACTGCACCGAACCGGGTTCGTAGTGGATTTCCCAGGTTTCCAGATCGGCCGCCCCCACTAACAACTGCACGTCAACCTCACGCAAGGCCGCCACGTTCAGGCTTTTGCCGAAATGCGCTTCGATGCCGCCGGTGCCAACCCACCAATCGCGGCCTTCGTCGATCAACGTTACTGAACCTGGGGCGCCAATGGACACTGAACGCAGGCGTTCCGGGTGCAAGTAGTAGAATCGATTGGCGAAATGACCACCGCCCGAATAGCCGAACAATGAAAACTTATCGAAGCGTGCATTTAACGCCTGTCCGACTTCATCGACCATGGCCAACAGCACTTCGTCGTAGCGAATGTCACCTTCCTTCAGGTATTTGAAACCGTGGGGATTGCCGTCGCCCAGCGGTCCTACCGGAAACAGCGGCGCCAGAATCACATAACGGTTGAAACGACCGAACTCGGCAAAGGCATCACGGTACTCGACCATGGTCCGGCCAGTGCCGTGCACCGCTACCAGCAGGCGATGATTCTCTGGCGACTCATCGAAGGTCTGCGGCACATAGAGGCAGTACGCAAAACGCGGGTCCTTGCGGCAGGAAAAAATAGTTGTGCTGCCGCGGTAGTAAAGCTTGCGATGCCGCGCTTCGGGAGTGTCTTCAGGGATGGCCAACATCGTTAAACCTCGTTGATATTTGTGCCATTATTGGCAACCGTCGTTGGCGAGGGGTCATGCATTGCCGACGCCTCTCGCTGGATAAGATTTCGCCCATTCAGGGCCTTTGTGGATGCTTGCGTTGAAGAAAACCGTTACCGAACGTAGCCAGCTGGTCCTGCTGATGTCCAAAGACATCAACGCCGGTATCCTTGCAGCCGGCAGTTGGCTTAAACAGATCGACCTGGAGCAGCGTTACGGCTACTCGCGGCTCGATGTGCGGCGCGCGCTGGACCAACTGGTGCTTAAACACATGGTCGAGCACATCCCTAATCGCGGTTACTACGTGCACACTCCCGACCTGGCGCAGGTCTCGGATGCGCGGGAAATTCGTGTTGCCCTCGAATGCGCAGCGGTCAACCAAATAGTGGTAAAGCCCGAGCAATTGCAGGCCCTGGAAGTCATCGCCCAGCGCTTCAACACCCTGGTGCAAGAAGGCACGTTGCTGGAGCGCTACAACGCCAATCTGGACTTCCATCGTTCCCTCTATGACCTGTGTACCAATCGTCTATTGGTGGAATTCATCGAAGAAATGCGCAGTCGCCCGCCGTCATCGCCGGGCGGAACGTGGCGCACCCACCTGCGCGCCGAGCAGTCGAGTCGCGAACACTTCTTGATGCTCGAAGCGCTGCGCAACGACGACCGTGATCGGCTCAAGCAACTGATCGCCGCGCACATCCGCCAAATCCCGCTAACAACCTGAAGCTTGCCGCTTGAAGCATGCCGCTTGTTTCCTAGGGCTTGACGCTGACACCCCATAACCGTGGTTTTTGGCCGATCCAGGCGTTGTAACCGTCGACGTTTTTGTTCAGGGCCATGATGTCCAGGCCGTTGTACATAACGATCATCGGCACTTGGTCGATGAAGCGCGCGTGCATCTGATCGAACAACGCTTGACGTTTGCTCACATCGCCCTCTTTCAGAGATTGCGCCAGCAGCTCCATGGCCTCGGGATCTTCCCAGGCTTTGCGCGGTTCTTTGTCCTTGTTGCCGGTCACCTGTTCGAAACTCAACGCCGGGTCAAAACGCGCCGAATAGGTGAAGGACATGGCCTGATAACGCCCACTTTGGTAACGCTCAAGCTGGGTGCCCCACTCCATCACTTCCACCTGCACGTTCATGCCGACCGCCTGCAACATGGCCTGGGCAATGATCGCCAAGTCGTAGCTCGGCACCATTGAGCGGCGGTTGGCAACGATGGTCAGCGGTTGGCCGTGGTAACCGGCCTGTTTCAGCAGTTGCGCCGCTTTTTCGGGGTCGTAGTTGAAGCCGGCCTGCTCTTTAGCGCTGTAGTAGTTCGAGGCAACGCTGATAATCGAGTTATTGGCCACACCGAAGCCGTTGCTGGTGGTGGCCACCAGCTGCTTGATATCGATGGCAGCGGCAATTGCCTGACGAATGCGTTTGTCCTTGAGCAGCGGATCGCGGGTCTGGAACATCAGCACATTCATGGTGGCGCTAGGGGCCGTGGACACCTTGAGGTTGTCGTGACTCTTGATTTCCGGGAGGTCTGTCTCGGTCACTTCAGCCATGTCCAGATCGCCCGAAAACAAAGCAGCCTTGACCGTGGCCTGATCGGGGATGATCACGAAACGCACTTCATCCGTCAGTGCCTGCTTGCCGCCGGTATAACCGTCGCGCGGGCCTGGCAAGGATTGATAATTGGCAAATTTGTTGAGGCTGATGTACTGCCCGCGCTTCCACTCGCCCAATTGATAGGGGCCAGTACCGATGGGTTTGACGAACTCGCCCTGGGCATTGACCGAGGCTTTGTTCAGTACCGCAGTGCCGCCGCAATCGGTACGCGCCAGGGTAGCGAGAAACATCCCGCTGGGCTTGTCCAGACGCATGATCACGGTGTGCGGGTCCGGCGTGGTGACTTCACTGACCTTGGTCAAACCACTGCCATCGAACTCCGGCAGGCAACGCCACTGAGTCTTGGGGTCCATGTCGCGGTTCCAGCTCCACAGCACGTCGGCCGAGGTCAGCGGTTCACCGTTATGAAAGGTCACCCCCTGACGCAAGGTAAACGTATAAGTCAGGCCGTCGGCCGAGACGTCGACTTTTTCTGCGAGCAACGGTTTGACCTCGCCCTTTTCGCCATACGCCATCAGCCCCTCGACCATATGCAGCAACACTTGGTCAGTACGGTCGTCGCGATTGACCCCGGGGTCGAGGCTGCGAATATCTGAGTTGAGCGCCAGACGTAGCGCCTGGGCCTGGGCGACGCCGGTGACGATCATGGCCACCAGACCAAGGGCCAAGGCGTTCTTCAAAGAGCGTTTCATCAGCGATTCCTTATCAAGCCAAGAGACATCCGCGCCGTCACAGGTACGACGGCTTTCAGGGTGATTGTTCAGGTAAGTCACAATCCGACACTGCTGCGCAGTTGGTAGCCGCCATCGGCCAGGCGTTGCAGCGGGTTAGCGGCCGCCAGCAGACGCCGGGTAAAGGCGTGTTGCGGGTGATCGAACACTTCAGCCGTGGCGCCAACTTCGACGATTCGACCGTGCTGCATGACCGCCACCCGATGGGCAATACGCTCCACCGCCGCCAAGTCATGGGAGATAAACAGGCAGGCAAACCCGTACTGCGCCTGCAAGCGTTCAAATAATTCAAGAATCTGTTTTTGAATGGTCATGTCGAGGGCGGAAATGGGCTCGTCGGCAATTACCAGTTTCGGGTGACGAATCAACGCGCGGCCGATGGCGACCCGCTGCCGTTGTCCACCCGACAGCTGATGCGGGAAGCGCTGGGCGAACATCTCGTCCAGGCCGACATCCTTAAGGATGATCCGTACCCGTTCGGCGCGATCGGCACGGCTCAAGCCCGTCACATGGCGCAACGGTTCGACGAGGATGTCGGCAATGCGCGCACGCGGGTCCAGCGACGACACCGGATCCTGGAAGATCATCTGGCATTGCAAACGGTGTTCACGGTTGCCACTTTTGAGGATGTCCACGCCGTCGAAAAAGATCTCGCCCGCTGACGGTTTGATCAGCCCGACCACCGAACGGCCCAGGGTGGTTTTGCCAGAGCCGCTGCCGCCCACCAGCGCCACGGTTTCGCCTGCGGCGATGTGCAGATTGACCCCATCAACGGCGCGCTTGCCGGCACTGCGGGTAAAAAAGCGCTGGCGACCGGGGTAGTCGATGGTCACGTTACGCATGTCCACCAATGGTGCCGCTTGAGACGCCGGCGCAAGTTGCCCGCGAGTCGGCAGTGCATCGAGCAACTGCCGCGTGTAGTCGGCCTTGGGCCCAAGCAAAATCTGCCGAGTCGGACCGCTTTCCACAGCCTTGCCATGGCGCATGACCACCACTTTGTGGGCATGGCGGACCACCAGCGACAAGTCATGGCTGATGAACAACACCGCAGTGCCCTGCTCTTGGGTCAGCTCAAGCATCAACGCGATGACATCGGCTTGGGCCAGGGTGTCGAGGGCGGTGGTTGGCTCATCGGCGATCAACAGGGCCGGGCGCAACAGCATCACCGAAGCCAACATGATGCGCTGCCGCATGCCGCCGGAAAACTCATGGGGAAACGCGCCCAGGCAGCGTTCAGGATCGTCGATACCAATACGCCGGAGCATCTCCAGCGACCTGCTGCGAATGGTTTTCTCATCCTGATCGGTGTGCAGGCGCAAGCCTTCAGCCATCTGTTGGCCAATGGTCAGGGTCGGGTTCAGCGAGACCATCGGTTCCTGAAAGACCATGCCGATCTGCGCCCCACGAATACTGCGCAGTTGCTCGTAGGGCAAGCGGCACAAATCAACATCGCCAAACCGCAGCTGACCGGCCGCCACCCGCATCGGCGGTGGCAGCAGACCGATGACGGCGCGGGCAACCATGGTCTTACCACTGCCGGACTCGCCGACCAAGGCGACGATTTCGCCGGGCGCCATGTCAAAGCTCAGGTGATCTACGGCCAACGGGCCTTCGCCACCGACCTGAATGCACAGGTCAGTCACGCGCAATAGCGGCTTGACGGTATCCATCAGCGGGTCATCCGGGGGTCGAGTCGATCACGCAACGCGTCACCGAACAGGTTGATACCGATCAGGGCGATGGCGATCATCAGGCCGGGAAAGAATCCCAGCCATGGCGCAGTCACCAGATGCGGGCGACTGGAAGCGAGCATGTTGCCCCAGGTCGCGGCAGGCGGTGGAACACCGAGACCGAGAAAACTCAAGGCGCTTTCCGAGAGAATCGCCCAGCCGAACATGCTGGTGGCGAGCACGATTAATGGCGCCACGCAGTTGGGCGCGATGTGCTTCCACATGGTGTATAGCTCGGAGTTGCCGATTACCCGCGACGCTTCGATGAATTCACGTTCGCGCAAGGACAGCACGGTGCTGCGCACCACGCGCACCACGGTTGGGATATAGGCGATGCCCAGTGCCAGGACAATGCCGTACTGACTGGCGCCGACAATCGCCAGCAAGCCAAGGGCCAGAAGCATGCCGGGAAAGGCCAATAGCGCGTCATTGACCATCATCAACAAGCGGTCGGTCCAGCCGCGCAGGTAACCCGCGAGCAAACCGAACACGGTGCCAACGCTGATCGCCAGCGACACGGTCAACAGGCTGATC
>NZ_JAMFRV010000530.1 GCF_026224925.1 Pseudomonas sp.
GGTGCTAAGCAGAGAACTGCTGATCGACACGGCGAGAACACTCAATAAACGCATACGTGCTCTCATCGGGTCGCCAAGGTAAGGGCGGACTGGAACGGGGTGCGGCATGCAGCGATACGGTGGTCCATCGAGGTCATCTCCTGTTTCAATCCGCCCAGCCTCGGCAGTTGCCTGCCGCAAGTCAAGGAGCGGTGTAAAAGCGATTGAAACAGTCTGCAACAGAGCGCGCACCCTCCTCGTCATTTAAGTGCAAATGATGCCCGCCCGGCAGGGTCGTAACCGCAAACGGGAGCTGCGACAACAATTCTGGATGCTGCGCCAGCATGCCTTGTCCTGCTACCACCAATTGTGTCGGACAACTGACGCGCTTGATGAAAGCCATCGCCTGATCACGCGTCAGACGCATGGGTGACGCAAGGGTCAAGCGGCTATCGCTGCGCCAGGTGTAACCACCCGGTACGGGCATTAGTCCACGCTGAGCCAACAGCTCTGCCGCTTCCCGGCTTACCGCCACCACGCCTTTCATTCGGGCTTGCACGGCATGGTCCTGATCGCTGTACACCGGCTTACGTTTGTTAGAAAGGTTCAGCTGTGCCTGCAGCGCAGCGCCCAGCCGCTCCGCCGCGCTGCCCGCTTCACCCGTCGGTGGGATGACGCCGTCGATCAACGCCAGACGCGTGACCCGATCCGGTAGCGCACCGGCCAACACGACGGAAATAATCGCGCCCAATGAATGCCCGAGCAAAGAGAAACGCTGCCAGCCAAGCTGTTCAGCGACCTGCAGTACGTCATGCGCGTAATCCCACAACGTATAACCGGATCCCGTAGGGCGGTGGTCGGAGTGCCCATGCCCAGCCAAGTCCAGGGCGACAATGCGCAGCCCGTTAAGCTTGGGGGCCAGACGGGCAAAGCTGTTGGCGTTGTCCAGCCAACCATGCAGTGCAATCACGGGCTGTCCGTCTTCGGGCCCAAACAAATGCGCGGCCAGTTCGATATGTGGCAGCCTCAGGCGAACTTCCTCGACAGCGACGCTCATGCGCTGGCCTTTTCGGTGCGCACCAAATTCCAGCGAGCGAACACTTGCTTGAGCAGTTCTGCGGTTTCCTGCGGGCGTTCCAGGGGAAACATATGCCCTCCGGGCATCGACAATGATTCACCCAGCGGCAGGTGTTTTACCGGATTGGCGTGGTGACGCATGACCACCCGACTGTGACGCCCTCGGACGACGGCCAATGGCACCTGCAATTGTTGCGCTCGGCCAGGGCTGGTGTGCGGCACACTGCGGTAAATGCTGATTTCGGTCGCAGGGTCGAAACGCAGGCGTAACTGTTCACCGTCATGTTCTAAACCGTGCAGCAGGTAAGCGTCTAAGCATTCTGGATCGAAACGGCGAAACAGGCTCTTGCCCGCAAAGTACTGGCGGGCGGCGTCCATGTCGACGAACGCTTCCCTGCGCCCCAACGTGCGCCCGGCCGGGGTAATCCGGTCAATGAAACCAAAGCGTTTGGCCGCGCGGATCATCAACTGATCGGCCAAGGTCAGTACTGGCGAATCAAGCATCACCACCCCCAGATACAGCTCGGGACAGCGCAGTGCAGCGTGAAAATGCAACACGCCGCCTAATGAATGACCCACGCCCCACACGGGCTCTGGCTGTAACCGAAGGTGGTAAATCAGCTCATCAACCAGGTTCAGCCAGTTGTCATCCACTGGAAATCGCGGGTCATGGGCATGCTGCGGTAAATGCGAAACAACGAAATCCGGTGCCAAGGCGGAAAACAGCTTGCCGTACGTGGCCGATGGAAAGCCGTTAGCGTGAGCGAAAAACACCGGTTGTGACATGTGAGCGCGTCCCTAGCGAAAACCCAGTAGCAATTGTGCGCACCCGCCATTCACTCGGCAATGACTGTAACCGCCATCCAAGGTGACACTTAGGTCATCGTTGTTCTGGGCGGGTCAACGCTGCGGAGGTTGTTCGCCCAGCGGCACGACCGCCATGGTCAGCCGTGATATGCAACTGGCCTTGCCTTCGTCACTGGTCAGGCGGATATCCCAAACATGGGTGGTGCGGCCAATGTGCACGGGATGGGCAACGGCGGTCACACGACCGCTACGCAAACCGCGCAAGTGATTGGCGTTGATTTCAAGCCCCACGCAAAAAAACTTGCTCGGGTCGATGCACAAGTAACTGGCCGTCGAACCCACGGTTTCGGCCAATACCACTGAAGCACCACCGTGCAACAACCCATAAGGTTGATGGGTACGTTGATCGACGACCATGCTCGCCGTCAGCGAATTGTCATCGAAGCGTTCGAAACGAATGTCTAACAGCTCGCCGATGGTGTTTTTTTGCATTGCATTAAGTTGTTCGATGACTGGAGTGTTAAGCCACAAGCTCATGTTCATTCCTTGGGTCACGGCGCTCGCTGAGAAAGCGCGAAATTAGTCGGTCGCCCGCATAGTAGCGTTTTCGAACACTTGTTTCATTCAGGAAAAAATAGAGGTGTGCCAGGCTCTCCCGGTTCGCGGCCTTCACGGGCAAGCGCAGCGCTCCTACACTACGCCCAGCGCGATTTTGATCTCGGCCAGAATTGCCGGGTCGTCGATGGTCGACGGCGGCGCGAACACTTCGCCATCCGCTATTTTGCGCAACACAACACGCAGTATTTTTCCCGAACGGGTCTTGGGCAGGCGCTTGACCACGACAATTCGCTGCAGACAAGCCAGTGCGCCAATCCGCTCGCGCACCAAGGCAACCATTTCGCTTTGGAGTTGTGCAGCACTTTCCTCAATACCGTCTTTAAGCACGATCATCCCCAACGGCACTTGACCCTTGATTTCATCGTGCACGCCGATCACTGCGCACTCGGCGACGGCAGGGTGCTGGCCGACAACGTCTTCCATCTCGCCAGTGGACAGCCGATGGCCAGCGACGTTTATCACATCATCGGTACGGCCCATGATGTAGACGAAACCTTCCTCGTCGATGTAGCCGCCGTCGCCCGTATGGAAATAACCGGGAAAGCTGTGGAGATAGGCGTCGAGGTAGCGCGGATGATCATTCCACAGGGTTTGGCTGCAGCCTGGAGGCAACGGTAAGGCGATCACTACCGAGCCTTGCTCACCCGGCCCCAGCAACTCGCCGAGTTCGCCCAGAATTTGTACGTTGTAACCCGGTACCGCGCGATTACTTGAACCGAAGCCGGGCCGGTGACCTTCCAGCCCAATGCACGGCGCGGTGACCGGCCAGCCGGTTTCGGTTTGCCACCAGTGATCAAGCACTGGCTTGCCGGTCATGCGCTCCAACCACTCATGGGTACTGGAATCGAGTTTCTCACCGGCCATGAACAGATGGCGAATAGCACTCAAATCCCGGCCCTTGATCAATTCGCCGTCAGGATCGGCCTTGCGAATGGCGCGCATGGCTGTGGGTGCGCAAAACAACGCATTAATCCGGTATTCCTCGATCATCCGCCAATAGCTGCCGGCATCCGGGGTCCGAATCGGTTTGCCTTCATACATGACCGTCGTACAACCGGCCATTAACGGCCCGTATGCGATCATCGAATGACCGACCACCCAACCCACATCAGAGATGCCCCACCAAACATCGCCAGGTTGCAGGCCGTAAACCGTCTTCATGCAGAAGATCAGCGCAACGGCGTTTCCGCCATTCTCGCGGACGATGCCTTTAGGTCTGCCCGTGGTACCCGAGGTGTACATGATGTACAGCGGATCAGTGCTCGCCACCGGTATAGGGTCAGCCGGTTGAACGCCGATCAGGGCCTCGTTCCAGTCCAGATCACGACCGTCCAGTAACTGCGCCACCGCTTGTGGACGCTGTAACACCAGCACCCGACTCGGTTGATGGCGAGCCAATTCCAAGGCCTTATCCACCAGCGGTTTGTACTCAATGACCCGATCAAACTCAAGACCGCATGAAGCGGTCAGCAGTAACCTGGGTTTGGCATCGTCGATGCGCAGTGCCAGTTCATTGGCCGCGAAACCGCCGAACACCACCGAGTGCACAGCCCCCAGCCGAGCGCAGGCCAACATGGCCATGAGCGCCTGCGGGACCATCGGCATGTAGATGATCACCCCATCGCCCTTTTCCACGCCCAATTGGCGCAGCAGACCGGCCAACTGCGCGACCTGATCACGAAGCTCGTTAAAGCTGTAACGCACTTTGCTATTGCTGACGGGAGAGTCGTAGATCAACGCCGTCTGTTCGCCGCGCCCCTGCTCGATCTGATGATCCAGTGCCAAGTAGCTGGTATTGAGCAAACCGTCACCGAACCAACGGTGCGTGCCGTCGGCCAAGGTTTCCAGGATGTGAGTTGGCGCTCGATACCAGGCGACCTGCTGCGCCTGCTCAGCCCAGAAAGCCTCAGGGTCGGTGATCGAATGGGCGTGGCTCTGCGTGTAATTCATCTGCTGCTGGCTCATCGGTGTCCCTGTGATTGTTCTTATTAGGGCTTACGAGAATATGCTTGCGAGTAAAGGCTTTGCTCGAGAGCGCCTTACACAGATGAAATTAGCAGATGTGCAGCAAAAATCAGCTACGACCTTTGTCGGTTATCTCAGACTCGTTCCAGGGCTCGGGCATTGGCCAAACGCTGGATGAATAAGCCGACCAAGGCCAGCGCAGCCAGCACAATCACCACCGAGCCATAAACGTTAGCCGTCGCGATCAAGCCAACACTGTGCGCGGACAACCCAGCGATCAACGCCGGCACACAAAACGCCAAGTAGCTGAGTACGTAAAATGTCGACATCAGGCCCGCGCGTTCGTGGGCGTGCGCCAGCGGCATTAGCAAACGCAGAGCGCCCAAAAACCCGGAGCCAAAACCACAGCCAGCGATCACCGTGCCCGCAAAGAACAACCATAACCACCCGCTATTTATCGCCAGCAAAATCACTGCGACACCGCTGCCCAGGCCAATCGCACCCACAAACAAAGCCAGGCTTGGAGCACGCTTGCGCAAGTTGAGAATGGCCACCACGCCACTTAGGGTCAGCGCGGCAACGGCCAACCCACCGTTGAGTACCGACGTCGAGCCGGTTGCCGCAGCCAAAAGGGAGGGCGTCAGGGACAGGTAAAAACCGCCCAATGCCCAGGCTGCGATGTCCACTGGCAGGATCAACCACAACGTACGCCGCGCTTGCGGCGGAACGCTAAGCGCCGGTTTAAGCGATGCCCAGGCGCCAGGTTGCGGGCTGACAGTTTCCGGCAGCCGCCAGAGATACAAAGCTTGCGATAAAAAAGCGATCAACAATACGATAAACGCCAGCGACAGCGGCATGGGCGCATAAGCCACCAATACACTGGTGCCCAAGGCGCCACCCGCCATGCCCAACAGCGGCGTGACACTATTGAGCAAAGGCCCCTGAACCTGATCACAATCGAGCAAGGCAGCGCCCAACGCGCTGGCAGCCATCCCGGTGGCAAAGCCCTGCAGCATTCGTGCAACCAATAGCCAAGTGACATCGACAGCAGCGATGAACAATGCCATCGATAAAATCTCGAGCAGCAATGACGCAAAAATCACCGGACGCCTACCCAGGTAATCGGACAGCGAACCTGCCACCAACAAGGCGACCAATAGACTCAAGGCGTACAC
>NZ_JAMFRV010000531.1 GCF_026224925.1 Pseudomonas sp.
CTGGAGCCTGGATATTGCCAAGGCGTTGGGCGCGTTGGACCTGGCATTGCGGCACGAGCGGCAGTAAGAGCCAACGGGTTGGCGAACGCTTGACACGGTGGTGCCTGCTGCTGCGCTTTATCAGGCCATTTATCCAAATACATTTGCCAGCCTCGGGCCATAGCTGGTATCTGTACGCCCATCCAGTGTTGGCAGCAAGCGGCTGTATTTCCCCAGTGACCATCAACCCCATTGACGATTCTCGCTATACCGTAGCCGTGCGTGCCTTGTGCGAGTTCACGGCCAAGGTGGGCGACCTCGACCTGCGCTTTACTCCAGCACCCACCGCGCTGGAGGGCATGGCCGGTCATCGTACTGTCGTGGCAAGGCGTGGCGATGGTTATGAGTCCGAAGTTGCCCTGAGTGGCGAATACCTGCACCTGAAGATCCGCGGCCGGGCAGATGGCTATAATCCGGCGCTGAATCAGCTCGAAGAGATAAAAACCTACCGTGGCGACCTAAGCACCATGCGCGCCAATCATCGGCAGTTGCATTGGGCCCAAGCCAAAATGTATGGCTGGTTACTCTGCCAACAGCTCGAACTCGATGAAATGCGTGTCGCATTGGTGTACTTCAATGTGGTCAGCGAAGAAGAAACCACGTTCCGCGAGCAGCACACGGCGCTTTCATTGCAGACGTTTTTCAATGAGCAATGCGCCGTGTTTTTGCGCTGGGCCCGTCAAGAAATGGCCCACACCCTCGCGCGCAATCAGCAGCTCGACGTGATGGCGTTTCCTCATCCAACGTTTCGCACCGGGCAACGTGCGTTAGCAGAGTCTGTTTTTAAGGCCGTCAGCACAGGCCGCTGCTTGATGGCGCAAGCGCCGACCGGCATTGGCAAGACCGTGGGCACGTTGTTTCCGATGCTCAAAGCCACGCCTGGGCAAAAACTCGACAAAATCTTCTTCCTCACGGCCAAGACACCTGGCCGAAAATTGGCGCTGGACGCCCTTAAAGTCATTCGCCACAGCGCACCGGAATTGACCTTGCGTGTGCTGGAAATGGTGGCGCGTGATAAGGCGTGCGAGCACCCGGACAAAGCCTGCAACGGTGATTCTTGCCCGCTGGCCAAGGGTTTTTATGATCGTTTGCCCGCCGCCCGTAGCGCCGCCCTGATCAACCCTTGGCTTGATCAGGCTGGATTGCGTGATGTCGCGCTGCAGCATCAAATATGTCCGTATTACCTGAGCCAGGAAATGGCCCGTTGGGTGGACGTGGTGATTGGTGATTACAACTATTATTTCGACCTCAGTGCATTGCTGTTCGGGCTTTGTCAGTTCAACCAATGGCAAGTGGCGGTACTGGTAGACGAGGCGCACAACATGGTCGAACGCACGCGCCAGATGTACAGCGCCAGCCTTGACCAGCAAAGCATGAATAGCATTCGACATATCGCGCCAGCCCCGGTGGCAAAAGCCTTGCAACGGCTGGACCGTGACTGGAACGCATTGCACCAGGATCAGGACGCCGAATATCAAGCGTATCCCGACACGCCCGGCAGATTTCTGCAGAGCCTGAGCCACTGCATCTCCGCCATGGGTGATTACTTCAACGAGTACCCACACGCCATGGATGGGCCACTGCAAGGTTTCTACTTTGAAGCCATCCAGTTCTCACGCATCGCCGAGCTGTTTGACGAGCACTTTGTGTTCGACATCAATAAACGCGAACTGAAAGATGCCCGCAGCCTGTCAAGACTCAACCTGCGTAATGTGGTGCCCGCGAACTTTATCCGACCGCGCCTGACTACCGCGCGCAGTACCGTGCTGTTTTCGGCGACGCTGAGCCCGCGTCATTACTATGCCGACCTACTGGGGTTGCCGGGCAGTACCGCGTGGGTTGATGTCGAGTCGCCGTTCTCCCGTGAGCAACTGGACGTGCGCATCATTAGTCAGATATCCACTCGCTTTACTCATCGAAAAGCGTCTCTGGCGCCCATCGTCGAACTGATGGCCGAACAGTTCTTGCAGCAACCCGGCAATTACCTCGCCTTTTTCAGCAGTTTTGATTACCTGCAGCAAGTCGCCGACTTGATGCACGAACGCCACCCACACATTGCCCTTTGGTTGCAATCGCGAGGCATGGCTGAGGCTGAGCGCCAGGCATTCCTTGATAAATTTACCCTGAGCAGCCAAGGCATTGGTTTTGCCGTGCTGGGCGGGGCGTTTGGCGAAGGGATTGATTTGCCGGGCACCCGCTTGATTGGAGCGTTTATTGCGACCTTGGGCCTGGCGCAGTTGAACCCGGTGAATGAACAACTCAAGCAGCGCATGACGGTGTTGTTTGGCGCCGGCTACGATTACACCTATCTTTATCCGGGGCTGCAAAAAGTGGTGCAGGCTGCCGGGCGGGTAATTCGTGGGATAGAGGATCGCGGCGTGGTGATGTTGATCGACGACCGATATGCCGAACGCAAGGTGCAGAAATTACTGCCTGCGTGGTGGCAGTTGTAAATCGTTCAACAACTTACGGATAGATAGCTGGGCGTAGCGGTCAAACTGCCAGTAAACTGCCGCTCGGCGGCCTGCTTCAGTCGTGTATCAGCACCGCATGTAGGGGGGGCAATCGTCCCACTCAATTTTTGTCTTTGTTACATCCATGGAGGTTTCTATGAGTCTCAGTCCCTTGGCCGGCAAACCAGCGCCAGCAGAACTGTTGGTCGATCTCCCGCGACTGGTGACGGCTTATTACACTGGCCAGCCCGATGCTTCGGTGGCTACCCAGCGCGTATCATTCGGCACCTCTGGCCATCGCGGCAGCTCTTTTGATCTTAGCTTTAACGAGTGGCACGTCTTGGCGATCAGCCAGGCCATCTGCCTGTACCGTCAGGCCAACGGCATTGATGGTCCGCTGTTCCTTGGCGCGGACACCCACGCCTTGTCGACCCCGGCCAGTGTCACTGCGCTGGAAGTGTTGGCCGCTAATGGCGTACAGGTGATGATCGCTGAAAACGATGAATACACGCCAACACCGGCAATTTCCCATGCAATCATTTGCTACAACCGTGGCCGCACTACCGGGCTGGCGGACGGCATCGTCATCACGCCTTCACACAACCCGCCGGAAAGCGGCGGGTTTAAGTACAACCCACCAAACGGCGGCCCAGCCGACACCCATATCACCAAGTGGATTGAGGCCAAGGCCAACGAACTGCTGGCTGAGAAGGTGCTGGGCATCACGCGCATGAGCTATGAAAAAGCGCTGAAGGCCGATACCACTCACCGCCACGACTACCTCAACACTTACGTCGCTGACCTGAAAAGTGTCATCGACATGGACGCGATTCGCGGCGCGAATCTGCGCTTGGGCGTTGACCCATTGGGCGGTGCCGGGGTGCATTACTGGTCTGCCATCGGCGAGCACTACGGCCTGAACCTGGAAGTGGTGAACAAAGAAGTCGATCCGACGTTCCGGTTCATGTGCGTTGATTGGGACGGTCGCATCCGGATGGACCCGTCGTCGAGCTTTGCCATGCAAGGACTGATCGGTCTAAAAGATCGTTTTCAAGTGGCTTTCGCTTGTGACCCGGACCACGATCGCCACGGCATCGTGACCCCAACCGGTGGTTTGCTCGCGCCAAACAACTACCTCGCGGTGAGCATCGATTACCTGTTTCAGAACCGCCCCAATTGGCGCGCAGACGCGGCTATTGGTAAAACCGTGGTCAGCAGCGGCATGATTGATCGGGTGGCCAAACGCTTGGGCCGCCGCCTGTATGAGGTGCCGGTGGGCTTTAAATGGTTTGCCGACGGCCTGTTCGACGGCTCCTTGGGCTTTGGCGGTGAAGAAAGCGCGGGTGCATCTTTCTTGCGCAAAGACGGCAGCGTATGGACCACAGATAAAGATGGCTTGATCCCGGCCTTGTTGGCGGCAGAAATCACTGCACGTAAGGGCCGTGATCCTAGCGAGATCTACCAGGCACTGACCGAAGAGCTGGGCGAACCGTTATCCACGCGAGTCGAGGCCAAGGCCAACCCTGCGCAGAAAGCGCTGTTGGGCAAATTATCCCCGGACCAAGTGACGTCTACCGAGTTGGCGGGCGAATCGATTCAAAGCATTCTCAGCCATGCACCCGGCAATGATCAGGCGATTGGTGGCCTAAAGGTGATGACCGAAAACGGCTGGTTCGCGGCACGTCCATCGGGCACCGAAGACATCTACAAAATTTACGCGGAAAGCTTTATCGGCGAAGACCACCTCAAGCGTTTGGTAGCTGAGGCGCAGGTGCTGGTAGATGCGGCCATCGCGCCGCGTTAAATGTAAGGTTGCACGCACAAAAAAAAGGGACGGCATTTGCCGTCCCTTTTTGTTTGCAACGCTTTTTCAATCGAAGTCAGGCGACATCCATCAGAATGATTTCGCTGTCCTCAATGGCCGTTACCTTCAGCACACGCTCGTTTTCTACCGCTACGCCATCGCGCGCCACTGCACGCAGTCCATTGACCTCAATGACCCCGGTTGCCGGTACCAGGTACGCCCGACGGCCAGCGTCCAGACGATATTCAGCGGTTTCACCCGCTTTCAGGTTCGCGGCCACCAAGCGTGCATCGGCTCGAATCCGCAGGCTTTGGTCGTCGCCGACTTTTCCGCTGGCCAAGGTCACGAAACCTTCGCGATTGCCTTTAGGAAACGGCTTGGCACCCCAAGAAGGCGCTGAACCGGTCTCATTAGGCACGACCCAAATCTGAAAAATCCGGGTCTCAGTGGACTCTTGGTTGTATTCGCTGTGAGCAATCCCGGTACCGGCGCTCATGACCTGAACATCGCCAGCCTCGGTGCGGCCTTTGTTACCCAGGTTGTCTTCGTGGGTGATTGCACCTTCACGAACGTAGGTGATGATTTCCATGTCGCGGTGCGGGTGCTTAGGGAACCCGGTACCAGCGGCAATCACATCATCGTTCCACACCCGCAATTGACCCCAGTTCATACGTTTAGGGTCGTAGTATTCGGCAAAAGAGAAGTGATGATGAGCGTTCAGCCAGCCGTGGTTTGCGCCGCCCAAGGTGTTAAAAGGTCTTAATTCAAGCATGATTGTGGCCTCTCCAGAGCAGAACCGGGCTATGTGCTTCAGTGCTGCTGAACGTTGATGTGAGTTGATGGGGAGTATCATCTATCAAATATAGATCAGTAAAAAGCGGGATTTTTGCAGTAAAGCTATCTATTTATTAGATTGATCTATGGCAAGTCAATACACGCTCGTATCGACTTCACCTGCACTTGATCGGCTAACACGCTGATCGCAAAGCATTTCACTAGAAGTCATCGCTGAATGCGGCCACCATGTCCGTCAATTCGCTCACAACTGACACCTGGAGCCCGCGTGCAGCATCAATTACCTGATGATCTTTCTCCTCCTGAACAGCTTCCTTGGATTAAACGCCTGCTGGCTCGTCTGATTGGCCGCAGCCTTAATAGCCTGCGCGCGCTGCATTCGCCTTCATGGTCACAAGGGCACGCCGACGGCTACCTCAATGGCCATGGGGAAGGCATGAACGAAGGTTATGCGGAGGGTCGTCTGGACGGCGTAGAAGAAGGGCGTCAGGTCTTGCTGATTCGCGACACTCGTCCCACCGAGCACCGTGGGCCGCGCATCGACGACCATCTGTTTGATGATTGGCGCTTGGCCCTGACTCCCGAGCTGAAAAAGCGGATCAAGGCCGATGTTGCGCTAAAACTGCCGGCACATGTGCAGCCCAGCACGGCGCAATGGAGGATGATCTTCAGCGACACGCCGTCTACGTATGTCATCGCGGGTGCTGGCGCGGGCAAATCCACGTCGTTGGTGCTTCGCATTTTGCTGCTGAGTCATTATTTAGGCTTTGAACTCAGTTCTATGACCGTAGTGACCTTCACCCGAGAGTCGCGCAAGGACTTCATCAACAAGCTGATTGAGATCATGGGGTTGTGGGGTCACACCCTGAGCTTGAAAGAGGGCCGGGACCTAGTGCGCACTTTTCACTCTCGTATCCTGCCGCTGGTGCGCAGCTTGCCAGGCTTCAGCCAGTTGCGTGCGTTTGAGAACCTTAGTAACCAGGCGCCACTGTTGGGCACGGACGAGGGCGCCGACAGCAACCCGTTCGACTTGCGAATCAATGATGCGCAGCGCCAGCAACTGAATCTCTGCTATCGCGATCTTTACGCCAGCAACCAGCGCTTTCGTGAGGTCATGGCACCGCTCTATCGTCAATCCTTGCAACTCAAAGAACTGGACCGCGATCATCCCGATGTGCAAAAGCGCATCACTGTGACCGAGCTGTCGGCCAAGCGTGATGAAGATCTGTGCGACACCATTGAAGACCTGTGGATTCGAGCTGGGGCGTGGCCTATAAATGGCATTGAGCCTATGCGCCAAACCATTGAAATAAATGGATTTCCATTTCATTTTCACGGCTATATAGCCGCGCTGGATGCGTGGGTTGTGCTCGGATTTGACCCGTCTGAAAATCAGCAAATGAAGCG
This sequence comes from Pseudomonas sp., assembly GCF_026224925.1. Taxonomy (GTDB): domain Bacteria; phylum Pseudomonadota; class Gammaproteobacteria; order Pseudomonadales; family Pseudomonadaceae; genus Aquipseudomonas. Next base: position 6,499 of record NZ_JAMFRV010000531.1, read on the forward strand.
TTCGGCAGCCAAGTTACCGGTATGGGCTGAATGGGTTATAAAGCGCACCTTGTTTCAAGCTTTCTGTCGCAAACCTTTGATATGGCTAGAGAACTATGAGTCAGCCAAGCGTGTTTTGCAGTCGTTAGAAGGGTCTGCCGTGGCTGGCCCAGGATTTGACTACAAAGTTAAAGGTGAGCTAAGCGCAGCACCGGTGCTGGATGGCTTTGTGTCTGCTGCCAGCTTTATCGAAAACCTTGGGCTGGACGTGCCTGCCGCCGTGGCGGACATGAGCTTCGCCGCCAATGACCCGGATCGGTATTTCTTTGAAGCCTTGAGCCTGTTCTGGAAAGCATTTGAAGGTCATTTACTGGCGCAGTCTCCACCGGTCATGACGTACAACAGAATGTTCGCGATGTTTGGCGAGACCTCACCGGAAAACTTCAAATTGATCAGCGACGAGCTGTTGCGGCCGCTGTCACACCTGATGATCGATGAATTTCAGGACGTATCGCCGCAAATCGTTTCATGGATTCGCGCCAGCCTACGTGAGATTCGCAGCCGCGGTCCTGCCATGCACGTGGGCCGCGTAGCTCAACGGTCGTCGTTGCTGTGTGTGGGCGATGATTGGCAGTCGATCTACGGCTGGCGCGGCAGTTCACCGAAATACTTCATGGAATTCGCCAAAGAGTTTTCGTCTCCCGCTACAACCAAAGTAATGCTGAGCGATAACTTCCGCAGCCATCAACACATCATCGACGCCGCCGAACACATTGTTCGTGCCGCTCCGGCAATTGCCGGCAAAAAGGCCAAGGCGGCTGGCGGACCTCAGGAGCTGCTGCCGGTAACGGTGCTGGACCGTGACGATGACGAACTCACTGATCGTTTGATCCAGCATTACAACGACGGCGATTCGATCCTGCTGCTGTATCGAAAAAGCAGTGAAAAAGCCAAGCTTTCCGATAGGTTACAGTCGCTTGTTAATTACGATTCTGGCTTGCCCGCAGAGTCAAAACGCTTTAAGCAACTGACCTATCACAGCTCAAAAGGCTTGCAGGCTGACGCGGTGTTTCTGCTGGGAGACTGCCAGCACTTGACCCAATCGCCCTTCAAAAATCAGGTGTACCGCATGGCGGGTTTGGGCAAGGATGGCGATGCCGATCCGTTTGATTCCGCGCAGAAGGACGAAATCCTGCGCTTGGCGTATGTCGCGATTACCCGTGCGGCGCGTCACTGCTATTGGTACATCGACAGCAACAACAGTGCCGGGTCCGCACAGAACGCAACAATCCCCAAGGCTTCCGACAGGATTGCAGGCGACAAAGCATTTTTCGATGACAGACGGGGGCAGGGGATCAGGCAGGATTCTTGAGGCAGGCCGCGTTGGGTTTCAGCAGACTTTCAATGTCTGCGGCGGGATGAACGACTCCAGTTCATCCTCAATAGCTTCAATGATGCGCTCGACGTCGGGAGCGTTCATGACGGTTGCGCAAGGGAGGGCGGCGATTGCAATGATTGTCTCTCCGGTGGCGCGATCAAACAGACGTGCAACCATGCTGCTGGGCGCGTCCATGCTGGCCTCAAACCCGAGCGGGTGAAAGTGCCAGCGCATCAATTGGCAGGCATTGGGGAACGTGACTTTGTTCATACGGCTTACCTCTTGATTGAACAAGCTGCCTAGCCACAAGCTGAAGTCGAAGGGTGAGTTGCGCCGCCCCTCCTGGTGGATAAAAGTAGCACTCCATTGCGGTGAGCAGATACGGTTTTTTGTCCGACCGGCTTAACTTTTTAAATTTTTTGATCTACGTCATATTTTCACTGTCCGCGGGTAGTTTCCATGGCTGCGATTGATGTGTTTTTTTTTGTTGTCGAATGGGTGCTGTTAAGGGTTTTTTCTATAAATAAGCATGCGAATGAGTGCTTGCCTCCCGCTTTGACGGACTTGATCAACCCGTCAGAAATTGTATGTGCTTCATGGATATGTAAAAAAATATTTCAAAACAGATCAATGTATCGGCGGTGGCTGCCGATAGCTTTGTGCAGCACTTTGAATGAAACGGTACTTACTCTGCGATGAGCAGGCGTGGACGCTTGTAGTTTCCTTCCCTATTGAGACCCATTATGACAATAAGAAACATGAACATAGCTCCGCGTGCCTTCCTTGGGTTCGCGTTTATCGCCCTGCTGGTGATTGGCTTGGGTGTGTTTGCCCTGAACCGCATGACCGTGATTCGGCAGACTGCCACCAATATGCAGTTCGACGTGCTGCCTAGTGTCACGTTTCTGGGGGACGTAACGGAGAACGTACTGCGCCTGCGCGTGACCTCCTTCCGAGTATTGATCAATCGCGAACCCGACATGCTGAAGGAAAGCACTGCGCGTATCGATGATTTGGTCGGCAAGCTGCAAAAGGCTTTATCCAGTTATTCAGCGTTACCGATGTCGCCAGAAGAGGCGACTCTTTATAAAACATTCAGCGCCACGCTGGACAGCTACCTGCGGGCTCAAACCCAGATGCTAGAGCTGTCGCGGAACGAAAAGACTGAAGAGGCGCGGGGTATAATCAACTCGCGCATGAAGACAGATTCGGATGCGATGGGCGATCAACTTAAACAATTGATCATCATTAATAAAAGCGTCTCGAAACACATGCTGGATGTCGCCAGCGATACGTATGACACCGCTAATATTTTGGTCGTGGTGGTGGCGGTCGGCGCGGCATTATTGACCGTTCTATTAGCCTGGTTGTTGACTCGCAGCATTGTGATACCCCTGACCCGTGCACTGCGCGCGGCTGAAGACATTGCGGGCGGTAACTTGACCAAGTCCATTTTGGTTGACGGTAAAGACGAACCGGCTCGTTTGCTGACCGCTTTGCAGGTCATGCAGCAGAATTTACGTAAAACGATCGAACAAATCTCTGGTTCAGCGACTCAGTTGGCGTCCGCTGCCGAAGAGTTGAGCGTGGTCACTGACGAAGCTTCCCGTGGCTTGCAACAGCAAAATAACGAAATCGAACAGGCGGCCACTGCCGTCAATGAAATGACCGCAGCGGTGGAAGAAGTCGCGCGTAACGCGGTATCGACCTCGGAGGCATCGCAGCAATCCAACCAGACGGCGCGTATAGGTCGCGATCGGGTGGTGGAAACCGTGACGGCTATTCAAGCCATGACCACGGACGTACAAACGACGACGGTGTTGGTTGAGGGCCTGGCAGCGCAAGGGCGTGATATCGGTAAAGTGCTGGATGTCATTCGTTCGATTGCTGAGCAGACCAACCTGTTGGCGTTGAATGCCGCGATTGAGGCCGCTCGGGCAGGCGAAGCGGGCAGGGGGTTTGCGGTGGTGGCCGACGAAGTCCGTGCGCTGGCACACCGGACGGCGCAGTCGACTCGGGAAATTGAACAGATGGTTGCCGGTATTCAAAACGGCACTGGTGAAGCGGTGCAGTCGATGCTGTTGAACACCAGCCGTACTCAATCAACGCTTGAACTGGCACATGCTGCTGGTGTTGCGCTGGAGCAGATCACAGTAGCGATATCGCAAATTAATGAACGTAATCTGGTGATCGCCAGCGCATCGCAAGAGCAAGCTCAGGTATCGCGCGAGGTCGACCGCAACCTCGTCAACATCCGTGACCTCGCCACGCAATCCGCCACAGGCGCTCACCAGACTAGCGCTGCCAGCAACGAACTGTCGCGGCTGGCGCTGGATTTGAGCGGCATGGTGGCGCGGTTCGTGATCTAAACAGGCCTTGGCGACTCGGTGTGCCAGACACACGCACTCGAATCCTAAACGCCTACTTGCGCCACACCTCAGGATTCACCAGATTCGCCGGCCGGTCGCCGGCCAATGCGCTGATCAGGTTCTCTACTGCGCATTGCGCCATGGCTTCGCGGGTTTCGTGGGTGGCAGAACCCATGTGGGGGGTGGCAACCACGTTGTTCAGCCTTAACAGTGGCGAATCCGGGTCCAGTGGCTCACGTTCAAATACGTCCAAGCCTGCGGCGCGAATCTGGTTGTTCTGCAATGCCGTAATCAATGCCTTTTCATTGACCACTTTGCCCCGTGAAATATTGATGAAAATACTCTGGGAGCGCATCAAGCCAAATTGCTCTGTGCCGATCAAGCCTTCGGTTTCAGCGGTCAATGGTAACGTCAGACAGATAAAGTCCGCTTCTTTCAACACACCCTCAAGGCTTCGGTAGCCCGCATTGAAGCGTGCCTCCACCGCCGGTTTCGGCGAATGGCTGTGGTAAATGACCGGCATGCCGAAGCCAAAATGCCCGCGCTGGGCCAATGCCTCGCCAATCCGGCCCATGCCAATGATGCCCAGGGTTTTACCGTGGACGTCGCTGCCGAAATGATCCGGGCCGAGGTTGCTGGTCCATTGGCCACTGCGTACCAGGTTCGCTAACTCCACCACCCGGCGGGCTGTGGCCAGGATCAGTGCGAAGCCTGTGTCGGCCGTGGTTTCAGTTAGCACATCCGGCGTATTGGTCAGCAAGATGCCGCGTCGGTTGAAGTACTCCACGTCGTAATTGTCGATGCCCACCGAGACACTGGACACGGCTTTCAGGTGCGGGGCCAGGTCCAGCAGATCAGCGTCCAGCTTGATGCTCGCGCCCAGCACACCGTGGGCATGGGGAAGTGCCGCACGCAGGCGCGCCAAGCCATCGCGGTTTGGCTCGTCGATAAAGGTTACGTCAGCCTGTTCCTGCAAACGGTGCATCAAGGCAGGCGATAGCTTTTTATACAGAACGACCTGGTTTCTCATCGTATTCATTCCTGTGTTCAAGGATGCGCCGCAACGCGGGGCAGGGGACGTTCGGTGCGCGCGGGCGTCGAGTCATTGCCGGGGTTGAGCAGAAGCGTCAATACCACTGAGGCCAGTAACGCGCCGCTCATTAAGAGATAAGAAGCGCTCGGGTTGCCGGTGGCACCGTTGAGGTAACCCACCATATAAGAACCGGCGAAAGAACCCAGTGCACCCATGCTGTTGATCAAGGCCATGGCGCCGCCGGCAACGTTGGACGGCAGGATCTCTGGCACGATGGCGAAAAATGGTCCGTACGGGGCGTACATGCACGCCCCGGCCAGCACCAGCAGTGAGTACGACCACCAGAAATGCTCACTGCCCAGCGCGTAAGAGCCATAAAACGCAATAGCCGCCAGCAGCAGCGGCGGCCAGACGAAACGTTTGCGGCGCTGGATCTTGTCAGACCCCCACGACACCACCAACATGGCAATCACCGCCGCCAGATACGGCAGCGCCGAGAGCCATCCGGCTTCAACCATGTCTAGATCGGCGCCTTGTTTGAGGATCGACGGCAACCACAGCACAAAGCCGTAGACGCCGATGCTCCAGCAGAAAAACTGTAACGCGAGGATGATCACCTTGGGCGAGCGGAACGCTTCGGCATAGTTCTTCACCGGTTTTATACCCACTTGCTCGGCTTCCAGTGTGCGCTGCAACTCGGCCTTTTCTTCCTCGCCAAGCCATTTTGCCTGGGCCGGCTTTTCATCGGCCAAACGCCACCAGATAAACGCCCAGATAATGGCTGGCAAGCCTTCGACGATGAACATCCAGCGCCAATTGAAGTGCGCGACCAGGTACCCGGACACCACCGACATCCAAAGCATCGTCACCGGGTTGCCGAGAATCAAAAAGGTATTGGCCCTTGAGCGTTCGGCTTTAGTGAACCAATGGCACAGGTACACCAACATCGCTGGCATAACGGCCGCCTCGACGACGCCAAGCATGAAGCGGATGACGATCAGCATGTAGGCGTTGGAGACGATCCCGGTAAGCGTGGCTAGGCCACCCCACAGAATCAAACTGACGAAGATCAGTTTTTTAACGCTGTTCTTTTGCGCATAGATCGCACCGGGGACCTGAAAGAAAAAGTAACCCAGAAAAAACAGGGCGCCCAATAACGACGAAAGCCCCGGCGTGATATGTAAGTCTTCAGCCATTCCGGAGGCAGCAGCGAACCCGTAATTGGCACGGTCCAGATAAGCCAGACTGTATGTGATGAACACGATGGGCATGATGTACAGCCAGCGGCGATTGATTAAACGTAACTTTTCCATTGCGATGCTCCTGAGCTTGTTTTGTTTTTGTCGCAGCAGGTAATCAGGTGTGCGGACAGGCGACGATTGGGTCAGGCCGGTTGTTGTCGCAGAGGTGCATCGGACAACGCTGCCTGCAACTCTGCACGCAACGGTAATCCTTCCATGTCGCCTCGGCTTTGCACGGCGCGGCTACCGATCCAGTTGCCGCGCACCACCGCTTGGGCAAAGCTCTGGTTTTCCAGCAGGGCACTGATGACCCCCACCGCAAAACCATCGCCGGCGCCCACGGTATCGACCACGTTGACCACCGGTACGCCAGGGACAAAACCTTGATCGTGCTGGGAGCGGAAATACGCGCCTTTGGCGCCGAGTTTGATGACCACCGCTTCGACACCTTTATCCAAATAGAACGCTGCGATGTCGCCCGGGTCTTCATAACCAGTCAGTAACGCGCCTTCGGTAAGGCCCGGCATGACCCAATGGGCAAGAACGGCGAGGCGGTTGATCTCGGTGATCATGGTTGCCTGGCTTGACCACAGTGAAGGGCGCAAGTTGGGGTCGAACGACACGCTGCGCCCGTTCTCGCGCATGCTGGTCATCAATTGCCAGGACAGCTCCCGTGTGGTGTCCGACAACGCAGCGGGAATTCCAGTGGCGTGTAAGTGACGAGCGCTGAGCAATGTGGGGGTGATGTCGGCCACCGACAGGTGACTGGCCGCTGAACCGCGGCGAAAGTACTCGACACGAGGGTCGTTGCCGCCAAGTTCACGCGACTTGAGTTGAAAACCGGTTGGCTGCGCAGGATCAATCGTGACGTGGCTGCAATCGACGCCTTCACGCTGCAGGCTGTCGATCACAAAGCGCCCAAAAGAGTCAGCGCCCACCCGGCTCAGCCAGGCCACGTTAAACCCCAGCCGTGCCAGCCCGATGGCGACATTGCTGTCGGCTCCGGCAATTCGTTTGCCGAAATGTTCGACGTGGGCCAAGTCGCCGGGCTGTTCGGCGACGAACATGGCCATGGTTTCACCGAACGAAAGGATATCGAAGTCAGACATGAGTCACTGCCTCCTGTGCTTGGCCGAGGCGGGCGAGGGGGTAAATGTGTTGTCGCGTCAGTTGCAGCAAATCGTCACCTTGCAGCGGATATTCGATTGCCCGAGGCAGGCCCTCTTTGAATTGCATCATCAATTGCTCCCAGAGGTTTAAGTCACTGAGCGCCGGCGGGGTTGCTATCAGTTTGCCGTGGGCGTTTCGTGACACCGCTTTGCAATGGACGTACTCAACGTAACGGCCCAGCTGCTTGGCGGCACTAATCGCCGATTGTTCCTGCCACTGCCAGTTACCTATATCGAACGTGAGACCCACTGGGGCGTTCAGTTCTTCGACACGGCCGAAGAATCGCCGCAACGGTTCAATTCGACCGCCCTGAAAGGTCTGATCGTTTTCCACCAATAACCGCACCGAATGCTGCGCCAGGCATTCAGCCAACGTGGTCATGTCACAACCGCCGCTAAAATGACCCAACGAAACCTTCAACCACTGAGCGCCGCAGATCGCCGCGCTCAGCAGTTTGGCTTCAAGCTGGTCATTTGGCTGGCTTTGGCCGGTGACCCACAGCTCCATGGGTGATGAGCACAGGCACTCCAAACCATGGGCTGCGATTGCCGGCGCGAATGCCGTAAGGTTTTCGTCAGTGAACAATTCTTCGCGCAGCTCGATACGGGTCACGCCAGCGTCGGCCAGCAATGGGATAAAGCTCGCCTGACCACGTTCACGGACCAGATCGGCGCCGTAGCTTGAAAGGCTGATAGACACGGGGAAAAGATTCATTGTTTCGGTCCTCTGAAACCGGTTTCATTTTTGTTTCAAAAAAAACGGTGTGAATGTTGGTCCTGATGATCAGCGTCGGGGTTGGGTCGAGCCGCGAATAATCAGCTGTGCCGGGAAATCGAACAGACGCGGTGGTTCTGCGTCGCCGCGTAGCCGGTTCAGCAGGCATTCAAACGCCGTCACGCCAATGTCGTAAGTGGGCTGGGCAAGCGAGGTGATGCCGCTGCCGACCAAGGGATACCAATCCAGTTCATCCAATGCGATCAAGCCAATGTCATCAAACAACGGGCAGCCCAACTCGCGCAGCAAGCGGGTGCAGGTTAGGGTTGCGATGCCATTTCCGGTGAACAGCGCCTTCGGGCCGGGGCCCGGTGCGGATAGAAACGCCTGTAACTGCGCACCCAATTGATCACCGGTTTCTAGCACGTGTCCGCGCATATGTGCACGCTGAGTGATCAGGTGCTTGAAGGCATCGACCCTTTCGAATCGAGAACTGGTGCCGTCTTGCTGCTCGCTGACCAGCAGAATGTCGCGATAACCGCGTTCGTCCAGGTGATCAATGGCTTGGCGCACCGCGTCTGCATTGTTGAGCCCGACAAGGTCGCTTCGCAGCTGCTCAACTTTGCGGTCAACGAGCACCATCGGCAGTTCTTCATGCAATTGGCGCAGCTCATCGAGGTGATGGCCGAGGGTATTCACGATCAATCCTTCGATGTTGTAGGAGCGCAGTGCAGCAAGATGAATGCGTTCTTGTTCGTCATCACGGTTGGTGTTGCACACGACCAGGCTGTAACCGTGCAAGCGGCAGGCGGTTTCAACCCCGTGCATCACGGCGACAGAATAGGGATTGCGAATGTCGGCGACCAACATCCCGATCAAACGCGTACGCCCACGCTTGAGCCCGCGCGCCATTTGATTGGGGCGATAACCGAGGGTTTCGATGGCTTGTTCGATACGTAATGCGATGGCGTCAGACAGCAGCTGTCGGTCTTCGCCGATGAAGCGCGAGACACTGGCTTTGGACACTCGGGCCAGTTCGGCTACGTCATTCATCGTCACGCGGGAACGCGGAGTGGGGGAGAAACTATTCAAAATATTGACCCGGATTATATTTATTGGGGCTCTGAAAACGGTTTCAGAGAACACCAAAGCGCCGGGCGAGTCAACTTTTTTGGGCTGAGTGGTATACGTTAATTCCCAAGGAGCCTACGTGTTGGCGTTGGAATGGAGTTTAAGCCGAGCAGGGACAGCTCAGATGACATGTGCATGATGCAGCTCAGTCAATGCTTGTGCTTTCAGCCGAGCCAACGCTGGATCGCGACGGTCACGGGGGTGAGGGAGGTCAACACCAAGCGTCTGGCGAATGCTACTCGGGCGGTTGTCCATCACGAGTACCCGGTCACTCAGGTACAGCGCTTCATCAACGTCGTGGGTGACCAACAAAAGCGCAATGGCGTGGTGCTCGGCAAGTTGCAATAGCAAGTCTTGGAGCTTCATGCGAGTGAACGCATCGACAGCGCTGAATGGCTCGTCGAGCAGCAAGGTTTGTGGCCGCGAGTACAAGCCTCGTGCGATGGCCACCCGTTGTGCCATGCCGCCCGACAGCGCTTTGGGCAGCGCGTGGGTAAAACCACTGAGGCCGACTTCATCGATCAGTTGTCCGACCCAAGCCCTGTCGTAATGCTTATCGTCGCTGAAGCCGATATTTTGCTCGACGGTCAGCCATGGCATCAGCCGTGGCTCTTGAAACACAAAGGCGACTTCGCCGGCCGCGCGCTGCAAAGTGCCTTCGAAGTCGCGATCCAGCCGGGCGATGATCCGTAGCAGGGTGCTCTTGCCGCAGCCACTCGGGCCCAACAGGCTGACGATTTCCCTTGAGTGCAGGTGTAGCTGCACTTCATTGAGGACTTCAGTGGCGCCGAATGTTTTGCGCGTGACATGTATATCCAGCAGTGGCTGAGCCATGTTTATTGTTCCTGGCCTTGGCCATTGAAGGTGTCGCGCCAGGCGAGGAAGCGCTTTTCCAAAGCCGCCAGTACCCCGTCACATACTTTGCCTAGCACGGCCAATACGATGATCGCTGCGAACACAATGTCGGGGCGGGATGTTTCGCGACCATCGCTGAGCAAATAACCGAGGCCCTTGGTGGCGGCGATTAA
>NZ_JAMFRV010000532.1 GCF_026224925.1 Pseudomonas sp.
AGTGCCGCGGCGAGCATCTTCGACAGGTCTTGGTCCTTGTTTTGAATCAGGTAATCCACGGCCCAACGGGTCAGTCGGTCTTGCTCCTCCACCGGGACCGCCTTCAACGCTGACGGGGTTTGTCCGGCATAACGCTGGTGCAGCTCGGAGATGATTTCCAGATACGTTGTGAGCACCCGCATTTTCGCAGTGGAACCCAGCTCCAGTTTGCTGCCCTCGTTGATATCGAACGGCTGATCGGTGCTGTCGGTTTGCACCCGAACCCGCGAGCCGTCCGGGTCACGTTCAAACAAGGTGAAGCTATAACGAACTTGAGTGGTGCTGGTTGGGGTCAACAGATGCTCGCCGATCAAACCCAGCTTGCCGGCAATTGCGGGGTCGGCCAAGTCTCGAAGGTATTGACTGACGTTGGTTTGCAGAACGTTTTGCAAGGTGCTGGTGGCCGACAGATCCAGGCGGTCGAGGTCATATAACGACCGGTTTAGTAACGTCGATAAGTGACTGCGGGCGACGCTGATGCCTTTGTCGGTTTCATTCAGTTGAAGGGTTGGTTGCTGCTCCCAATCACGATATGTCACCACGCTGTCGAGTGCCGCTGCGGCCAACGTTTGGTCGATTACGCCGTTCTGCGTCAGTAGGCGGATATGGCTGTCGGTGAGTTGCGCTAATTCCTCACGGCCTTTGGTCAGGTAATGCGAAGGCCGGCGTTGAGCGATCACCAATGACAGTACCTGTCGCAGCGCTAGCCCACGGGCGGCGAGGTTTTTCGGGTCACTGGCGCTGCTGCGAAGTTGTGCGTTGACCGCGTCGAAATCCGCGCCGTACCACACGCGCAAGCCTTCAGACAGGCCATGCACCTCGCCGTGCCCCGGCACTGCTGACAGCGGCACACTGTTGAGGTAATCCCGGACCACGCGTTGCCGGGCGTCCATGGTTTGTGGGCCGGTTTGATAGGCTCGGACGCTGGCGGAAATCATCTGCCGCAGCTTCTCTGCGCCCGATTGAGTCAGGCCGTCGGGTGAGTGACGGTACTTCTCAAGTTGCGTGGCCAAGGTGCTGCCGCCCGCAGATTGGCCGCCCAGGGCGAACACCTTCGCCACTTGCGAGGCCGCGGCTTTTGCAAACCGAGGCCAATCGATCGCGGGGTTTGCTTGCGGTTGTTTTGGGTCAAGCAGGTCACGGTTCTCGATAAACAACAGGCTGTTCACCACCAGTGGCGGGATGCTCGCGAAGTCGGGATAAAGCTGCTGTGGATAAACAAACTGATAAAGCGGCGATCCTTGGCAGTCAGTAATCGACAATCCGGCCTGAATTTTCTCCTGATAGGGCACGAAAAAACCGCGCTGACTATAGCCGAGCAGGTCAGGGGAGAAGCGCACTTGTTGTGTGATCAGGTAATCACGTTTGAGTAAGCGGGGCAGGAACTCGCCCAGTGCGGAATAACCCAAACGCTTGTCGAACGGGCCATCACCGGGATAAACGATGGCGTTGCTCGGGCCGTTCTGCATCGAGTAACCAAGCTGGTTGCCGAAGCGACTGAACTCCCGTGCCTGCAGCCTGGAGCTATGTATTTCGGCGGACACGGCAAAGCCCAGAGCAATCAGGCCAATTACGGACACCACCCAAAACATGCGCCAGCCGTACCGTTTACGACGAGGACGTTTTGGCAATGGAACGTCATCAAGACCGTCAGCGGGAGCGACAGTCTTTTTCGAATCGGAATGCCACAAAGCGCCCATATCGATTGGCCCGGTTAAGCGTGTTAATCGCACCTGACACAAGCTTAGACGCTGGCCGTCATCAGTGAATTATTTGTATAGGTATGAGTGTGTATGGGCCCTCTCGTAAATGATGCTTGATATCAGTGCGCTATCAGTGCGCCAAGTTAGGGCTAAGTGTGTTGCAGGTAGATAACACGCTTTGATAACTGGCTATTACCTTATTAACCTGCATAAATTCAATTGGACTCGATTTATCTCTGAATAAAAATGGTTATACAGTTAAAACAACTGGCTACAGATTTTTATACTGCGCAACCATTGCCGCAGCGCATATTGCGCTGATGGGCAGTGCTCTTTGTCGGGGCCAGTCGCGCACTTTTGTTGTGCGACAATCACCGCCGATTTCAGTCGCATTGGTTCCCGCTTGATCAGCTCGCTCATAAGGATGAGTCTGGCCATGCGGCGCGCAGGCTCATCCGCCAGTGCTTCGAGCCGTCGATTGACTACATCCAATAACAATACGAGGTTGTAAATCTATGCCAGTCGGCAAGCACACTGTGCAGGCAGAAACCGCCCAAGGCGGTCCTCTGAAACGAGAGTTGGGTGAGCGGCACATCCGCCTCATGGCGTTGGGCGCCTGTATTGGTGTCGGGCTGTTCCTCGGGTCGGCCAAGGCGATTCAGATGGCCGGGCCGGCGATCATGCTGTCCTACATCATTGGCGGCCTGGCGATCCTGGTCATCATGCGCGCCCTGGGTGAAATGGCCGTGCACAATCCGGTAGCCGGGTCGTTCAGCCGTTACGCACAGGATTATCTCGGCCCGCTGGCCGGCTTCCTGACCGGCTGGAACTATTGGTTTCTATGGCTGGTGACCTGCGTCGCGGAAATCACTGCCGTGGCGGTGTATATGGGCGTCTGGTTTCCTGACACGCCGCGCTGGATTTGGGCGTTGGCCGCGCTAGTGAGCATGGGTACAGTCAACTTGATCGCCGTCAAAGCCTTCGGTGAGTTCGAGTTCTGGTTCGCCTTGATCAAGATCGTCACCATCATTGCCATGGTGGTCGGTGGCATCGGCGTCATTGCGTTTGGCTTCGGTAACAATGGCGTAGCGCTGGGTATCTCTAACCTGTGGAGCCACGGTGGCTTCATGCCCAACGGCGTGCAGGGGATTTTGATGTCCCTGCAAATGGTGATGTTCGCGTACCTCGGCGTCGAAATGATCGGCCTGACCGCCGGTGAAGCTAAGAACCCACAAAAAACCATCCCCCGCGCTATTGGTTCGGTGTTCTGGCGCATTTTGCTGTTCTACGTCGGCGCACTGTTCGTGATTTTGTCGATCTATCCGTGGAGCGAGATCGGCACCCAAGGCAGCCCCTTCGTGATGACCTTCGAGCGTTTGGGCATCAAGACAGCTGCGGGCATCATCAACTTCGTCGTCGTGACTGCAGCGTTGTCATCGTGCAACGGCGGAATCTTCAGCACCGGACGCATGCTCTATAGCCTGGCGCAAAATGGCCAGGCGCCCCGTAGCTTTGCGCAAACCGCTGACAATGGCGTACCGCGTCGCGCGTTGTTGCTGTCGATTTTTGCGTTGCTGATCGGTGTGCTACTCAACTACCTAGTGCCGGAAAAAGTCTTTGTTTGGGTCACCGCCATCGCCACCTTTGGCGCGATTTGGACCTGGGCCATGATCCTTCTGGCGCAGATTAAATTCCGTCGCAGCCTGAGTAAAACAGAGGTCAGCCAACTGAAGTTCCGCATGTGGCTATGGCCTATCAGCTCTTATTTGGCGCTGGCGTTTTTGCTGTTTGTTGTGGGGCTGATGGCCTACTTCGAAGAAACCCGCATCGCCCTGTACGTAGGACCTGCGTTCCTGGTTGGGCTGACAGTGTTGTTTTACGTGTTCAAACTAGCGCCCAAAGAACAGGTGGTTGGCGCGGTGAGGACTGCAGTTTAGTCACCATATGGGCTTGGCTTGCTGGCGAAAGCGGTGGTTCAAATACCACTTATGACAACCACTTGTAGGAGCAGCCGGAGGCTGCGATCGACCGGGAACCGGTCGCTTTCTATCGCAGCCTTCGGCAGCTCCTACAGGTTTTGTGTCGCGGCGTCGAAGACGGGGCTCAGGCGCCCAGCCATCCGCTGCTCACGGCCACGATCAAAAATACCCCCAATACCGCCCGGTAGATAATGAACGGCCAGGTAGAGAACCGCTCCAGAAACTTCATCAACCCCCAGATCGCAAAAAACGCCGATATGCTGGCGATTACCAGGCCGAAGAACAGATGCTCCCAGGCCTCTACACCGATCCCGGCATGCAGCAACACCCACAACTCCCTCAGCCCCGCCAAGGCAATGGCCGGCAAGCCTAGCAGGAAGGAAAATCGCGCCGCTTCCTCACGTTTGAAGTTGAGAAACAGCGCCGCGGTGAGGGTCGACCCCGAGCGCGAGACGCCAGGGATCAATGCTCCGACTTGAGCAATGCCAACGATCAGCGCATCGCGCAGACGCATCTGCTCCATGTCGCGCCGGTGTCGGCAGCTTAATTCGGCACCCGCCAGCAGTACCGCCATCACCACGCATGAACCGCCGATCACCATCAGCCCGCGCAAGGGTGAATTGCAGGCGTTGAGGATAGGTGACAGCGCCACCCCGGCAATGACAATGGGGATGGTGGCAAGGATGATCGCCACGGCCAATTTGAACCAGCGGTTGTCGTAGTCACCCTGGCGCACGGCAGTAATGCTGCCGCCCACCACCTGTTGTACGTCGCGCCAGAAATAGCTGACCACCGCCGCCAACGCCGCCAGTTGCATCGCCGCAGAGAACGCCGAACCCGGGTCGGGCCAGCCCAGCAGGGCTGGGACGATACGCATGTGGGCCGTGGAGGAAATGGGCAGCAGTTCGGTAATACCCTGAATCACGCCCAGAATGCCGATCTGCAGGTAGTCAAGGGAGGCAAAGCCGGTATCGAGACCGCTCGAGCAGATGGTTGCCAAAGGGATGTCCTTCCAAAAGTTGGTCTGAGACACGGAGCATAGCGTGAAGCGGTGACATTAGTGATCGGTTTGCGTGACAAACCAGCCCTCTAAACCGCAACCACCCGAGCCGACATGCCCAACC
>NZ_JAMFRV010000533.1 GCF_026224925.1 Pseudomonas sp.
AGTCTTGTAGGGTCAGCTCCGGGGACAGCTCTTTGCCGTAGCGCTCGGTCAGGTGACTGTGCAGACGGAACTCGTGGGGCTGAAAGCGGAAGGTAATCCCCGCCCAGTGATTGCCCGCGCCGCCAGTGCCGTTGCCAGGGTGAAACGAACCCCAGGTGCGCATCGGCAATGCCGTTTCGGTGACGCTGTTGCGCATGGTGCAGGTGTTCTGCTTGGTGCGCAGCATCAGTTCCTGACGGCGCGAATAGCGCAGCTCGTCAGTCGCTGTAGCAATGCTGAAGTCGGTAGCAGTGTCACGCCAAGGGCCGCGTTCGAAGCCGATTACGCTCAGGCCTTCATCGGCCAGTTCGTTGGCGATGATAGATCCGGCCCAGCCAAGTCCGACAACCACGACGTCGGTGGAAGGTAGTTTCTTTGCCATGTCGATTTAACCCTTTTTGTTCCAGGCGGAGCTGCCGATGATGGAGATCGGTACGAGGTTGAGCTTCTGGTTATGCTTGGCGATGTAATCGCGGTAGTCATAACGCGCGCCGGGGAAACCGATCATTTTCCACGACACCATGTCGCGGTTGCCGCCATAGATCGGGTCGGCGAAGAAGCCTTCCATCGTGTTGCCCAGCACCTGCTGGAAGAACAGCTTGGAATCAATACCGTCGAGGCTGATGGCACCTTTTTCCAAATCGGTCAGGACCTTGTCCTTGTCTTCGGCACTCAGGGCGCTAAAACCTTTCTGGAATTGCTTTTGGCAATAGGCGGCTAGCCCGGCGAGGCCGAGACGGTAGCGCTGTTGTGGCACCAAAGACGATTGATCGCCTTGCATGGCCGTGCCCTTCTCGAACGGGCCCTGCATATACAAGCGGTCAAACGTGCCGTACTCGCCCGCCAGTTGACGGTCGATAAACACCCCACAACCGGCGTCTTTGCCACTAACGCTTAGTTCGTCGGCAGGGATCAAGCGTTCGACGATCGCATCTACTTCACGCGCTTCGTCGGCAGTAAAGAATTGCAAACCCGGCGTGTCATAGTGCATCGGGCCGTTGCGATCAAAGGGAACCCACTGCGGAATACCGACCAGGGTTGCGGCTTTAGCAGTGGCTGCTGCACCGACGGCGATGGAAGTAACGGAGGAGACTAGAAGTTGTCGCCGGGTAAAGCCTTTGGTGGATTTTTCGGTCATTCAAAACTCCTGCGAAGAGCATCTGACGGGCCGGTAAATCAGGCCACGTCGAAGGCGTGTTCTTCGAGATCAGTGCACGGTTTTACGCCGATGTCGGGTTATGACATCGAGCGATTGAGGCTAACGCGAGGGTGTGGCATTTAGTCTCTGGCAACGCTGCGTGCGCATGGCGCACACTAAACGGGTGATACCCAGATCCTTCAGCCATCTTTTTGAGAGGATGCGCCATCATAATTGTGTTGCGGAAAGTTACACCCCATTCATTTTGCAATTAACAATTGCAGGTTCTGCAACAATGGGGTGTTGACCAAGGGTCGCTTCACTATGGCGCGTTAGCTTGCCATGCACTAACCGAAGCATCAGGTTTAACGCAACGCCAGCTTCTCCGCTGCCAGCCGGCTTTGGATGCGATGGTAAACCTCCGCTCGATTGATTTTGACGTCTTTTGGCGCTGTTATTCCTAGCCGTACCTGATTGCCGTTCACGGCCAGAACCTGCACTGTGATGTTGTCGCCGATAGAAAATGTTTCTCCAACCTCCCGCGTTATTACAAGCATTTTGTCTACCCTCTTTGTTACAAAAGAGTGCAGATTGCCCTGCAAAATCGCCCCCATCAATGCACTAACGGCAAATCAGTAATGCCCTTCGCCCTCACCAGATTGATCCTACGGAATCGCCCTACATTCAGGCGAAAGTCGCTCAGGATTGGGAGAATCGCGGACCAAAAAGGATGACACTGGCACCGATGACGCATAGCGCGGCGCCCAGCCAATCGGAGTTCAGTGGCCGAACCCGCTCGACCATACCCAACCAGCCAATCGACGCGACAATATAGATACCGCCATACGCCGCGTAGGCACGTCCGGCGTAGGTGGCTTCAACCCTAGTGAGTAAAAAGGCGAACAGCGTCAGGCTGAGCAGCGCGGGGAATATCCAGAGCGCGCTTTTGCCCAGACGAAGCCACATCCAGAACGCGTAACACCCCGCGATCTCGAACAACGCCGCTAGGAAGAACCAAAGGTAATTGAGCACAGCAGAATCTCGCTGGGTTGAGTGGTAGTAACCCTAGCGAGATGGGTGGGGTAGAGCAAGGGAGAGCGGGGTTTTCGATCCCGAAGCACCTGGGCGCATGCCATCGCCTTCGCAAGCAAGCTTGCTCACACAGTTTTTTGGATTGCCCCAAATCCGGTGGCATGCCGAGACTCAGTGGGACCGAACTTGTTCAGGAAGCAGACGCCGCGGTTTATCAGACATACCGCAGCGCTACCTTCGCGAACAAGTTCGCTACCACTGGGATCTGTAGATTGCCCTCAAACATAGAATCTCCCACAGGATTTATGGGCAGCTTGGGCAGTGCTATGAAGGCGGCGACCCTTACAACTTAGCCCGCATTTTATCGGACATAGACGCCATTTCGTCATACAGCAGCTGTGGGTTTTTCTGTTTCAACTGCCAGGCCATACGCCCTTGTTCGTGGGGCAGGATCATGAATTCGCCTTTGGCCACCTGCTCGAAAATGTAGTTGGCGATATCGCTGGCGCTGATCGGTGAGCTTTCCAGCAGCTTGCCTACTTGGGCTTTCATCGCCGGGGTCGGGCCGCGGAACGAGTCGAGCAGGTTGGTCTGGAAAAACGACGGGCACACCACGTGTACGCTGACGTCCTGATGACGCAGTTCGATCAGCAGGCTTTCCGACAACGCCACTACACCGGCCTTGGCCACGTTGTAGTTACTCATGGCCGGGCCTTGCATCAGGGCCGCCATGGACGCGATATTGATAATCTTGCCCTTGCTTGATTCCAGCAGCGGCAAAAACGCTTTACAGCCCTTGACCACACCCATCAAGTTGATCGCGATCTGCCAATCCCAATCCTCCAGCGACAACTCAGCAAAGAATCCGCCAGAGGCAACGCCCGCGTTATTGACGATCACGTCGATACCGCCGAATTTTTCCTCGCACGCTTGGGCGAACGCCGTCAGTTGGCTGTAATCACGCACGTCACAGCGCTGGACGAAACCGTCACCGCCCGCCTCGCGCACCAACTTCAGGGTTTCTTGCAGGCCGGGTTCACTGACATCCGACAACGCCAACTGCCAGCCTTCTCGAGCCCAGCGCAGTGCGATTTCACGACCCAGGCCCGACCCGGCGCCGGTGACCATCATGCGATTTTGCATAGGGGACTGCCTTGTTGTTCTGGGGAAGATGAGCCGCAGTGTAGCGAAGGTTATCGCCGCCGCGCCCTACCATCAGAATGCTGAATACCAAGGGAAAACCCGCGGACTATAAGGCGTTGCGCCTAGTCAGATAGTCTCTCAACAACCACCCATAGACACCGCCATTCACCACCACCACGACCGCGCCCAACACCAGCTGAGTCTGCGGTGTAAGCCCTGCCGGATAGATCAGCGGGACCAAGTAATGCTCGATAAAATCGCCGCTATAACCCTGCTCGCCGGCCTGTAGCCGCAGGCTGTTTTCCAGTGGCGTGAGCGGGCAATACAGATGAAAGAACTCGACCACCGCGCCCCACATGACAGCAGGTAGGTGCAGCGCAATCAACCAACGCCAACGAACCACCAGCAGCCCGCCAATGACAACGAAGATAATGAACAAAAGATGCAAGAACACCACGGCATCGGCAGCAATGCGATAAAGCATATTTCACACCCTTGTTAATTTTTACTTCAGGCGTTACGGACTTTTTCAAAGCCGCCGTAGTCGGAATATTTAAGCAGTACACGATTTGTGCATTGAGCGTCAAACGTGTGATCTGTTGAAGCTACCCACAAAGAAAGAGGGAACTCATCATGGGCATTGGCACTATCCTCATCATCATTCTGATCATCCTGCTAGTTGGCGGCCTGCCAGTATTCCCTCACTCCAGAAGCTGGGGCTACGGGCCATCGGGCATCATCGGTACCATTCTGGTTATCCTGTTGATACTGGTATTACTCGGCAGAATCTAGTGCCTGAAGAGTCAAACCCAGAGTTGACGCTGTGCAGTTGAATGGCATAAAAAAAGCAGCCCTAAGGCTGCTTTTTTTGCGTCACTTGGTATTAGTGAGACACCGCACCGGTAGCACCCAGACCTGTCTGCGAGCGCACGAACTGCGGGAAGAACAAGGCACGTTCGCCCTCTGCCGCTTTCGATTTATCAGTAATCGAGAAGAACCAGATACCGACGAAGGCCACAGCGATGGAGAACAGCGCCGGGTATTCGTAAGGGAAGATAGGCGTAGCGTGGTGCAGGATCTGCACCCAGATGGTTGGGCCAAGGATCATCAGGCCAACCGCCGTTATCAAGCCCATCCAGCCGCCAATCATGGCGCCACGGGTGGTCAGGTTTTTCCAGTACATGGAAAGCAGCAGTACCGGGAAGTTACAGCTTGCCGCGATGGAGAATGCCAGGCCAACCATGAACGCGATGTTCTGGTTTTCGAACAGAATGCCCAGGCCGATCGCTACGACTGCCAATACGACAGTGGTGATCTTGGAAACCCGAATCTCATCCTTCTCGTTAGCCTTGCCTTCTTTGATCACGCTGGCATACAGGTCGTGGGACACCGCCGACGCACCGGCCAGGGTAAGACCCGCAACCACTGCCAGGATGGTGGCGAACGCCACTGCCGAGATGAAGCCCAGGAACAGACTGCCACCGACCGCATCGGCCAAGTGCACCGCGGCCATGTTGTTACCGCCCAACAAAGCGCCTGCAGCGTCTTTGAAAGCTGGGTTGGTGCTGACCAGCAGGATCGCGCCGAAGCCGATGATGAACGTCAGGATGTAGAAGTAGCCGATGAAGCCCGTTGCGTAGAGCACCGATTTACGCGCTTCTTTCGCGTCACTCACGGTGAAAAAGCGCATCAGGATGTGTGGCAGGCCCGCGGTACCGAACATCAACGCCAGGCCCAGCGAGAAGGCTGAGATCGGATCTTTCACCAGTCCACCTGGGCTCATGATCGCTTCACCTTTAGGGTGAACTTTGATCGCCTCGGAGAACAGGGTGTTAAAGTCGAAGTTGACGTGTTTCATGACCATGAGTGCCATGAACGAGGCGCCGGACAGCAGCAGTACGGCCTTGATGATTTGTACCCACGTGGTGGCCAACATGCCGCCAAAGAGTACATACATGCACATCAGGATGCCGACCAGGATCACCGCGACGTAGTAGTCGAGACCGAACAGCAGCTGAATCAGCTTGCCGGCACCCACCATCTGCGCAATCAGGTAGAACGCAACCACCACCAGCGAACCGCAGGCGGACAGGGTACGAATTTCTTTTTGCTTGAGGCGATAGGACGCCACGTCAGCAAAGGTGTATTTGCCCAGGTTACGCAGGCGTTCGGCGATCAGGAACAGAATGATCGGCCAACCCACCAGGAAGCCGATCGAGTAGATCAAGCCGTCATAGCCGGAGGTGTACACCAGCGCGGAAATACCCAGGAACGACGCCGCCGACATGTAGTCGCCAGCGATGGCCAAGCCATTTTGCAAACCGGTGATTTTGCCGCCCGCTGAGTAGTAATCCGCTGCCGACTTAGTGCGCTTGGACGCCCAATAAGTAATGCAAAGGGTGATACCAACGAACAGGACGAACATGATGATCGCCGATACGTTTAATGGTTGTTTCTGCACAGCTCCAGTGAGGGCCTCGGCCGCCCACAGGCTCGGTGCGAATACTGCCAGGCCAAGGGCCGCTAGTAGACGCCGGATCATTGCTGAGCCTCCTTGAGAATTGCCTTGTTCAGGTCGTCGAATTCACCGTTAGCACGGTAAACATAGATCGCGGTCAGGACGAACGCTGAAAGAATCAGCCCCACACCGATGGGAATTCCCCACGTGATCGATGAGTCAGGGCTTATCTTTCCCCCGAGTACATGCGGCCCATAAGCAATTAGAAAGATGAAGGCGGCGTAAAGCCCGAGCATGATCGCCGAGAGTATCCAGGCGAAACGTTCTCTCTTCGAAACCAGCTCCTTGAAAAGCGGGCTGTTTTGAATCGAGAGGTAAATGCTGTCGTTCATTATTTTTATCCTCAGCACAGATGAGATGTAACGCATTGCACTTTAGTCTGCTCTAGCCCGCACTCCAGACGACCTTAGTATTAGAAAGATACCGGTCGTTGAAGTACCCGGTGCATGGACCAAGCGTAGTGTCTGCGGGGAATGTTGGAGGGGATGGGTCCGCGAAAAAACAGAATGAAAGCAAAAGGCCATCTGGCAATAATGCCCGATGGCCTTGAGAGGTGCTATTTAGACACGTTGCAGCAGATTATTTGGTCCACTCAGCAACGCGGTCCGGGTGCTTGGCAACCCAATCTTTCGCTGCGACTTCAGGCTTGGCGCCGTCTTGGATAGCGAGCATGACTTCGCCGATTTCATCCTTGGACGCCCACTGGAATTTTTTCAGAAAAGCGGCCACTTCAGGTGCTTTCTTCTCAAGGCCCAGGCTACCGACGCTATCAACAGTCTCGGCCGCGCCATAAACGCCTTTTGGATCTTCCAGGAACTTCAGTTTCCACTTGGCGAACATCCAGTGCGGAACCCAACCGGTAACGGCGATGGACTCATGTTTGTTTTCCGCGCGGGTCAGTTCGGAAATCATGGCTGCGCCAGAGCTAGCCTGTAATTTGTAACCGGTCAGGTCGTAATCTTTGATCGCCTGGTCGGTCTTGAGCATTACGCCTGAACCGGCATCGATCCCGACGATTTTGTTTTTGAAGCTGGTATCTGTCTTCAGGTCGGCAATGCTGTTGGCTTTGACGTACTCAGGAACGATCAGGCCGATTTTCGCGTCCTTGAAGTTAGGACCGTAGTCGACAACCAAGTCCTTGTTCTTAGTCCAGTATTCACCGTGGGTCACTGGCAGCCAGGCTGAGAGCATTGCGTCGAGTTTACCGGTAGCAACGCCTTGCCACATGATCCCTGTCGCTACCGCTTGGAGCTTGACTGGATAGCCGAGCTTTTGCTCGATCACTTGGGCGGCTACGTTAGTAGTAGCAACGCTGTCGGACCAGCCGTCAACATAACCGATGGACAGCTCGGGCTTAGCATCTGCAACGGCCAGGGTGGAACTGATCGCCAGTGCCAGAACGGCACCTGCGCCAAGGATTCTACGCATCTTCATCGTTACTTCCCCAAAATGCTGCACCCGACGAGTGTCGGGCATCTTTAACGTTTTTTTAAGGGACCGCTGTTCATGCTCGGTTTTGGAGCGCTCCGCCCCCCTCACGCCTCACCTGTTCGCTGCTACCAAGAGCAACAGCATGCTGGCGCACTGATAATCAACCTGCAGTGGCAACCCTCCTGCTCTGCCAGCGACCTCAAAGCAGTGAGAAACGACATCACCATGCTACTAACGACAAACCAGCGCAAATAAACGGTCCCGTACGCCCGAACCTTGCATGTCGTTATAGGTGTTAGAAACAAAGGGCCGCTCCAGCCCTTTGAAAAATACAGGTACCATGCCGGCCTTCGCCCCATTTCGGCCCGATCATGCCTGCAACTTCACGCTTCCCCGTCACACCTTATCTGCTCGCTTGCTTGTTTGCTGTAGTCGCCATGTGCGTTTTTTGGTATGGACTGGGCAAGCCCGTCATTCTGCCGGATGCCGCCACGCCGACCCACAAACTGCAGTGCGCGTCGTATACCCCGTTCGATAAAGACCAATCCCCCTTTGACCAACCGTTCAAGCTGCGGCCGGAACGAATGGACGCTGACCTTGCACTGTTGGCCACGCGCTTCCAATGCATTCGTACGTACTCGATGACCGGGCTCGAAGGCATTCCCGCGCTGGCCCGCAAGCATGGCCTGAAGGTGATGATTGGCGCGTGGGTCAATGCCAATCCGGTCGACACCGCCCTGGAAATCAACGCTCTGATCGCTTCGGCGAATGCCAACCCGGATGTGGTGACGGCGGTGATCGTCGGTAACGAAACCCTGCTGCGCAAAGAAATAACCGGCGCGCAATTGGCCAAGCTGATCGTAGAAGTCAAAAGTCAGGTCAAACAACCGGTCACCTACGCCGATGTCTGGGACTTCTGGCTGCAATACCCGGAAGTCGCACCGGTTGTGGACTTCCTGACTATTCACCTACTGCCTTACTGGGAAGATGACCCGCGCGGCATCGACGATGCGTTGCAGCATGTTGCGCAAGTACGCGAGACCTTTGGCAAACGCTTCGCCCCCAAAGACATCTTTATTGGTGAAACCGGCTGGCCAAGCGAAGGCCGGCAGCGAGAAACCGCCGTCCCAAGCAGGGCCAATGAGGCACGCTTTATCCGTGGTTTCGTCGCGATGGCTGAACAGAACGGCTGGCACTACAACTTGATTGAAGCGTTCGACCAGCCGTGGAAACGTGCAGCGGAAGGCGCGGTTGGCGGTTACTGGGGTTTGTTTGATGCGGATCGCCATGAAAAAGGCGTGCTCGAAGGCCCTGTGTCCAACTTGGCGTATTGGCCGTTCTGGCTGTCGTTCAGCGGCGTATTGTTTGTATTGACCCTGGGATTGGCCGGTCGAGTATCGACCACCCGTTCAGCGCTGGTGTTGCCGTTGCTGGCGGCATTGGGCGCGTGCTGCATCGGCACATGGGGTGAGCTGGCACGAGTCACGACGCGCTTTGCTGGCGAATGGGTCTGGGCGGCACTGTTGGTCGGGCTGAACCTGCTGGTGCTGGCCCACGCGGCGCTGGCACTGTCGGCAAAACAGGGTTGGCGCGCAGGCGCGTTCAATTGGTTCGAAGCCCGAGCGGGTTGGTGGGTCGTGGCCACCGGTTTCGTCGCCGCCGTCATGATGTTGGCGTTGGTATTCGACGCCCGTTACCGCAGCTTCCCGACACCGACATTGTTACTGCCAGCGGTGTTCTATGTGCTGCGCCCGGTGCGCGTGCCTCGAAGGGAAATCGCCCTGTTGACCTTTATCATTGGCGCAGGCATCGCACCGCAGATGTATCAAGAAGGGTTGCTCAGCCAACAAGCCTGGGGCTGGGCGCTGGTCAGCCTGCTAACCACCGCCGCGCTCTGGCGCTGCTTGCGCGTACGCAACGTGCAGATGTGAAAATTGTGTTACCGGCCCCACAAAGGCCGGTATGCAACCGGGTAACACGGAAACAAATGCTGATGGTTTTTTGCGGCGGATTTGAACTGAATTTTCTATGTTATTGATTTATAACGATTTTTAAAAGTTGGCACGGCTCCTGCTATCTCTCTTGCATAACAAAAATAAGAAACATAGCAGTACCCAATAAAAACAATACGTATCGGCTCTGACATAACAAGAACAACACGGACAGAGGCGTAGCTAACAGATTTTTTTGGAGTGGAATTGCTTTATCGGGATTTCGATCCCACAACCGGGCAGAGAACAATAAAACTACCCTCAGGTAGCTCCCGAACTGGTTGGATCACCTTAGTGATGAAAGCAGGACAGCGCTCAAAAAAATACGTTTGCTCTTGATCCTGCATGGGGATCACACGAACTGCAGTAAGGGATTGGTCGCCAAAAACAAGAATAGGCCGCCCTATAATAATAAAAATAGAGCACGCAACACTATTAGAGGGGAGCCCAGGCTCCCCTCAGTGCTGTCTGCGGTTTGAGAAATTGCACACACTCTGTAGGAGCCAACGTGTTGGCGAGGGGCGTAACGCGATTTTTCAGAAAGGCCGAGTCGCCTGGTTAATCGCCAACAAGATGGCTCCTACAGAGGTTTGGCTCGACTGGCCCGAACCAACCGCAGACCAGCAATCACCACCGCAAACACTGCAAGGCTTGCGCTGTACAAAGCCAGAGATGGAATCGCGAACAACATCGCCAACACCGCCAATGCCCACCCCGCACGACCCCGCACGCAAAACGCAACGATCGACGTGACCAAAGCCGCCCAGCCCATTGTGCCAAAGTGAATCATCAGCCCAAGGTTTGAACGAACCTGGCATTGCCAATTCAGCGCCTCACTGGTGCAAATTCCGACCCAGCGCGCATCCTCCATCAACGAAAAACGCACGCCATAGCTGGCGACGAGCCACAGAGGCAGCACAACAAGCAACACAATCATGGGCAAACGGCGGAACATGCAGTACTCCAGAAAACCAGCGAACGAACGCGAAACGGCGCTCAGCATAGTCGCCCGAGGCCGGTATGCAAGACACCGAATCAGTTTTAGACCACGCGTACTGTTTATAACGTGCGAGGAACTGTACCTTCTCAACCTAATTATTGGGCGTTTCCTTGCAAGTGCGGCACTTTGGCACTACACCCGTGGTCATAGCCTGCGTATCTCATCCTGCACTTTCCTAAGGGACTTAGTCATGCCCCGTTTTCTGCGCTTCGCTGCCTTTATGGGCGGCCTCGTTTTAAGTGCGTCTGCCTTGGCGGTCGATGTTGACCCCGCCACCTATGGCTACCCTTTGACGAACCCGTTTGAAGCGACAATCGCCTCAACCCCACCGGACCTGCAACCGAAGCTTCCGGCTGAGGCGGACATCAACCAGGCGGACTACACGCTTAACCTGCGCCCTGAACGTGAATTCACCCTGCCGGATAACTTCTGGGCAGTGAAGAAGCTACGTTACCGTTTGGCCAAACAGAATCACCCTGCTCCGCTCATCTTTTTGATCGCGGGCACTGGCGCTCCGTACACCAGCACCATCAACGAGTTTTTGAAGAAGCTGTATTACGGCGCTGGCTATAATGTCGTGCAGTTGTCGTCGCCGACCAGTTTCGACTTCATGACCGCTGCTTCGCGGTTCGCCACTCCAGGTGTAACCAAGGATGATGCAGAGGATTTGTACCGCGTGATGCAAGCAGTCCGCGCGCAACAATCGGATTTGCAGATTACCGACTACTACCTGACCGGTTACAGCTTGGGCGCGCTGGACGCGGCGTTTGTCAGTCAACTGGACGAAACCCGCAAAAGCTTCAACTTCAAACGTGTGTTGCTGCTCAACCCACCGGTCAATTTGTACACCTCGATCAGCAACCTCGACAAGCTGGTGCAGACCGAAGTCAAAGGCATCAACAACAGCACTACGTTCTATGAACTGGTACTGACCAAGCTGACCCGTTACTTCAAGCAAAAAGGCTACATTGACCTTAACGACGCGCTGTTGTTCGACTTCCAGCAATCCAAACAGCATCTGTCCAACGAGCAGATGGCGATGCTGATCGGCACCTCATTCCGCTTCTCAGCCGCCGACATCGCGTTTACCTCCGACCTGATCAACCGCCGCGGACTGATTACCCCGCCAAAGTATCCGATCACCGAAGGCACCAGCCTTACACCGTTCCTTAAACGCGCGCTGCAGTGTGATTTCGATTGCTACCTGACCAATCAGGTTATCCCGATGTGGCGCGCCCGCACCGACGGTGGCAGCCTGTTGCAATTGGTGGATCAGGTCAGCCTGTATGCGCTCAAGGATTACCTGCACAACAGCACGAAAATTGCCGTTATGCACAATGCTGATGATGTGATCCTGGGTGCCGGCGACCTCGGTTTCCTGCGCAAGACCTTCGGCGATCGTTTGACTGTTTACCCTTACGGCGGCCATTGCGGCAACCTAAATTACCGCGTCAACAGCGACGCCATGCTGGAGTTTTTCCGTGGCTAAACATCTTTTGTTTATCGCTGTCTTGCTGTGTGCAGGTATTGCTAACGCCGCTGACGTGACCCCCGCGACTCACCCAGCCACCGTCCCCAGAGCCTCCGACCCGGACGGTTTCACCGAGCCATTGAAGTCACTCAAGTTCAACCCGGGCCTGGATCAACGCGAGTTTGAACGCGCCACCTTGAACGCCCTTAACGTTTACGACCCGATTGAGTCGTGGAACCGCAGGGTTTACCACTTCAACTATCGCTTTGATGAGTGGGTGTTCCTGCCAGTGGTGAATGGCTACAAGTACGTAACCCCGAGCTTCTTGCGCACTGGCGTCAGTAACTTTTTCGGCAACTTGGGTGACATCTCCAACCTGCTGAACAGCCTGTTCCAGCTCAAAGGCCAACGCTCGCTACACACCACTGGCCGACTGTTGCTCAACACCACCATCGGTATAGCCGGATTATGGGACCCTGCCACAGCGATGGGCTTGCCCCGCCAGAGCGAAGACTTCGGTCAGACATTGGGCTTCTACGGCGTGCCAGCCGGCCCTTACCTAGTATTGCCACTACTGGGTCCATCGAACTTGCGTGATACCGGCGGCTTGGTATTCGACTTCACCGCCGAATCGCAGATCAATTTCCTGAACGTTTCCCAGGTCAGCGAGAATCACCCAGAGATCTACCTGCTGCGCGCTATCGACAAGCGTTACATCACCACCTTCCGTTATGGACAGCTAAACTCGCCGTTCGAATACGAGAAAGTGCGTTACGTGTACACCGAAGCGCGAAAGTTGCAGATTGCTGAGTAGTCATCTGTAAGCCCTCCTCGCGGTGTGCCAGCCACACCGCGTCGCGACCTTCGCAAGCAAGCTTGCTCCCACAGTTTTTGTGGATTGCCCCAAATCCGGCGGCATGCTGAGATTAGGTGGGACCGAACTTGTTCGGGAAGGCGTCCGGGCAGACAACACCATTACAAGTGCCAATGCCAACCCATCAAAAAACCCGATCAACATCCCGCAAAAAACGCACCCATCGATCGACTCGTTCGGCATAGCATGTCGACCATTCCCACTTGATCAGGAGTTGCCGTAATGACTCAATTTCGCAAAGTGCTGGCGATTCACACCGGCCAACCGACTTCCGATGGCGCCGGCGTAAAGTTGACCCGAGTGTTCGGCGGGCAAAGCGCGGAGCTGTTTGATCCGTTCTTGATGCTTGATGAGTTCGGCTCGGACAAGGCCGACGATTACATTGCCGGCTTCCCGTCGCACCCGCACCGTGGTTTTGAAACCGTGACCTACATGATCGAAGGCCGCATGCGCCATGAAGATCACATGGGCAACGTGGGTCTACTGCAAGGCGGTGGTGTGCAATGGATGACCGCAGCGCGCGGAGTTATCCACAGCGAAATGCCAGAGCAAGAAGAAGGCGAAATGCGCGGCTTCCAGCTGTGGGTCAACCTGCCGGGCAAGACCAAGCTTGGCCCTGCCAGCTATCAGGATATACAGCCGGAGAATGTTCCCAAGCTGACCACTGAAGCGGGCGTGAACGTGACAGTCATGGCGGGCACGTTCGATGACGGCCGGGTACAACAGCCGGGAGCAGTGCAACGCCCAGACACTGAGCCGTTTTATTTCGATATGCACATGCCAGCGGGTTCTAGCATCAGTCCGCGCATCCCTCAGGGCCATCGGGTGTTTTTGTACGTGTATGAAGGCACCGTTGAGCTGGCAGGTCAGCCGCAAGCGATTAGCACCAGCCGTATGGCGCGATTGTCCGAGGAAGGCGATCTGCAACTGCACAGCGCCTCAGGGGCGAAGGTACTGTTAATCGCCGGCAAGCCGCTGCATGAGCCGATTGTGCAATACGGGCCGTTTGTGATGAACACCCGGGAAGAGATCGACCAGGCATTGCGCGATTTTCGCGATAACAAGCTGACGGCTTAAATCGCGGTTCATTGACCTGTGGGACCGAATTCATTCGGGAATGTCGCGCCTCGGTATGCCTGATACCGCGCCAAGGGCTTCCCGAATGAATTCGGTCCCACATTGTATGAACCAGCGAGACCTCACCCCAACCGCAAAAACCTCTTCAGTTGATCACTCTGGGCCAATGCATCGCGGCGGCCCAGTTCGATCAATTCGCTGCAATAACCCGCCTCGAACAGCAAGTAACTCAGCACCCCGGCGCCACTGGTTTTGGTCGCCCCGGGTCCACGTAGAAACATGCGCAATGCCGGCGGCAGTTCATGTCGATGGCGGGCGGCGATTTCATCGATGGGCTGGCTGGGGGAGATCACTAAAACCTCGACCGGCGCCAAACCCAACGTTCGCGCCGGCTGCTCCCCTGGCAACAGATGACTCAGCAAATTAAGCCTCTCGAGCAATTCAATATCGCTTTCCAGGCTGTCGATGAACGTGCTGTTGAGCATGTGCCCACCAATCTGCGCCAAGGTGGGTTGCGAACCTACCATCACCCGCTGCAATGGATTATTGGTTTCAATGCCGCGCGAGTTGCCGCTGACCCCGACCACCAACACCCGATTCGCCCCCAAGTGCAAAGCCGGGCTGATCGGCGCGGACTGCCGCACGGCACCGTCACCGAAAAACTCCTGGTCGATTTTAACCGGGGCAAATAACAAAGGAATCGCCGAACTGGCGAGTAAATGGTCAACCGTCAACTGCGTCGGCATTCCAATCCGTCGATGACGTAGCCAGGAATCGATACTGCCTTTGCCCTGATAGAACGTGACCGCCTGCCCGGATTCATAACCGAAGGCCGTCACCGCCACCGCGCGCAGGTGCTTATTGGCAATGGCGCGATCAATTCCCCGCAGATCAAGGCCCTCGCTTAGCAGATCGCGCAACGGCGAGCTGTTGAGCAACGCCACCGGCACGTGTGAGCCGATACCCAACAAGCTGTGACCCACGAAGCGACTGGCTTGACGAATCACCCCGCTCCAGTCGCTGCGCAGCACCTGATGGCTGCGAAAGCCCTGCCAGAATTCGACCAACTGATGAATGGCCGAACGGAAATGCTCAGCACCACTGGCCAGTTGGACCGCATTGATCGCGCCAGCCGATGTACCGACGATCACAGGAAACGGATTCGGCGCGCCCGCCGGCAGCAATTCAGCGATTCCGGCGAGGACTCCGACCTGATAAGACGCCCTTGCACCACCGCCCGACAGGATGAGCCCGGTAATAGGCTCCGCAGCGCTACTGACGGCACCAACACCCGCGAATTCGGTAGCGGTGTTCACGGTTTCTTCTGCGACGGATGTCGGCATTATTATTGATTAACCTTTCTTTTGAAGATCACGCTTCTTATACAGCTTCGGCTCCCCCGGTGGTCGACTTTTAAAGCGCCGATGTGCCCACAAATACTGGGCCGGGCACTCCAATACAGCGCGCTCGACAAACTGGTTGATGCGCAAGCAATCGACCTCGTCGCTTTCGCCAGGAAAATCGCTCAGCGGCGGATGAATCACCAGCCGATAGCCACTGCCGTCTTCCAGTCGCTGCTGGGTAAACGGAATCACCTGCGCGCGGCCCAGCCTGGCGAATGTGCTGGTGGCAGTGACCGTTGCCGCTTGAATACCAAAGAATGGTACGAATACGCTTTGTTTAGCGCCGTAATCTTGATCAGGCGCATACCAGATGGCCCGCCCGGCTCGCAGAACTTTGAACATGCCACGCACGTCTTCGCGCTCTACAGCCAGAGAGTCGAGGTTATGCCGTTCGCGGCCACGGCGCTGGATGTAATCAAATAGCGGATTGTCGTGCTCGCGATACATCCCGTCGATGGTGTGCTGTTGGCCCAACAACGCCGCGCCGATTTCAAGCGTGGTGAAATGCAGCGCCATCAGAATCACGCCCTTCCCGTCTAGCTGCGCCTGCTTAAGGTGCTGCAACCCTTCGATGTGCGATAACTGCGCCAAGCGATCACGGGACCACCACCAACTCATGGCCATTTCGAAGAAAGCGACGCCCGTTGAGGCGAAGTTTTCCTTTAGTAATTGCTTACGTTCGTCGGATGAAAGGTGCGGAAAGCACAATTCCAGGTTGCGCCCGGCAATGCGCCGACGGTCGTCGGCAAATCGATACATCACCAGCCCAAGCACTCGGCCAATGGCCACAAGCGCCCGAAACGGCAACTGAACGACCAGCCAGAGCAGGCCCAAGCCCAGCCATAGCGGCCAGAAACGTGGATGAAGAAAACGAGCTCGAAAACGCGGGCGGTCCATTAAAGCTTCCGTCAAGACAATGGCCGCGCATTCTACATTGTTCGGCTTGGCTTGCGGCTCGCGGGCGTTCTCGTTATAAGTCTCCGCACTTTTAGTGACAAGCTGCTTTATGCCGACCATGAGCCAAATCGAATTGCAAGACCAGGATCCAGTGTTCCAGTTGAAGGGCAGCATGCTGGCCATCACGGTACTTGAACTGGCCCGAAACAACCTCGAAGCCCTTGATCGCCAACTGGCGGCAAAGGTCGCCCTGGCCCCCAATTTTTTCAGCAACACGCCGCTGGTGCTGGCACTGGACAAACTGCCGGCCGGCGAAGGCGCGGTGGATC
>NZ_JAMFRV010000534.1 GCF_026224925.1 Pseudomonas sp.
GGCTGGCCGAGCGTAGTAGCGAAGCCATGGCCGAGCCGGAGTGGGTCGATGGAGAAAGGATGCTGATAGGCTGTAGCCTTGGCATCGCCCATGCGCGCGCTCAGGCTGGCGCCGATCCGTTGATGTGGCACGCCCACATCGCCATGCAGCAGGCCAAAAGTACTCAGGGCTGCACCTTTCATATCTTCAACGAGCGTATCAATCGCAACGCGCGCAGCCTGGCCGATCTGGAAACAGAACTGCGACGGGCATTGCGTCGTGACGAACTGGAGCTGCACTACCAGCCACGCTTGTCGTTGGGTGATGGCCGGATTGTTGGCCTGGAAGCATTGGTCCGCTGGCGCCACGCCGAGCGCGGCTTGTTGCCACCTAGCGAATTCGTGCCATTGGCCGAGCAAAGCGGTTTGATCGTACCTCTGGGTTACTGGGTTATTTCCCGTGCACTGCGTGACATGCAGGATTTGCGTGAACGCGGGCTTGCGCCCCTGCACATGGCCGTCAACCTGTCGTTCCGCCAGTTCCAGGACAGCCAGTTACTGTCGACGTTGAGTCGTTTGATCACCGAACGCGGGGTCGATGCACGCTGGCTGGAGTTCGAACTGACAGAAACGGCGGTGATGCGCCGCAGTGATCTGGTCAAGCAGACCATGGATGCCTTGGGTCGTCTGGGCGTCAGGTTTTCGCTGGATGATTTCGGTACGGGCTTCTCCTCATTTGTGCACCTCAACAGCCTGCCAATCGCCTTGCTCAAGATCGACAAGAGCTTCGTGGGTGGCATGGAAATGCGCGAAGAGAACCGCAAGTTGGTTCACGCCATGATCAATTTGGCGCACAACCTCAGCCTCGAAGTCGTGGCCGAAGGGGTCGAGACGCCAGAGCAACTGGCGTTGCTTCGCAGCTTCGGCTGTGACCAGGTTCAGGGTTACCTGATCAGCAAACCATTGCCACTGGACGAGCTACTCGAGTACTTGACCTTTGGTCAGCGCGAAAATGTCGGGCAAGTGCAGGCTGTTTAAAGCCGGGAAGGCACGACTCCGTGGGACCGAATTCATTCGGGAAGGCAACAACGCGGTCTTTCAGACAAACCGCGTCGGTTGCTTCCCGAATGAATTCGCTCCCACAAGGCGTAATGCACACACCATCAATCACGCCAACACCGCTTCACGCTCTGGTGCCTGCCGCAACAGGCGCGAGGTCTTGCGTTCGAAGGCTACGATCAGCGCCGTTGCCGCGCACGCCAGGCCCAGTGCCAAACCCCACCACACCCCAGTGGCGCCGCCGTTGGCATAAAAGCCGAAGGTCCAGGCCGCCGGTGCGCCGACCAGCCAATAGCAGGCAAGGCCGATCATGAACGTGGTCTTGGCGTCTTTGAAACCGCGGATCGCGCCCATGGCCAACGTCTGCGCGCCGTCGAACAACTCAAACCATGCTGCGATAGCCAACAGCTTCACCGTGAGTTCGATCACGTCATGGTTGGCCGGGTTGGTCGCGTCTAGAAACAGGCCGGCTACAAAGTAGGGCGCCAGCCAGAACAGCAGCCCAAAAGCCAGCATCATCAGCGACCCGAACGCAATGCCGACGCGTCCGGCCAATCGGGCTTGCTGAAGATCGCCCGCGCCGTAATGCGACCCGATGCGCATGGTCATCGCGTAGGAGATCCCGACTGGAATCATGAACGCCATCGACACCGATTGCAGAGCGATCTGGTGCGCGGCCATTTGCGAGCGACCCATGGCGCCCATGCAAAGCGCTGCGAACGTGAACAGGCCAATTTCTACCGCGTAAGTTCCGCCAATCGGTAACCCCAGGCGCCACAGCTCTTTCAGGTAGGTGAGCGATGGACGCGTCAGGCCTTGGCGAATCGCGTACGCAGCGTAAGCCGGATGCCGACGAATATGCAGCGCCAGCAACAAGGCCATGCCGTTGGCCACCAACGCGGTGACCAAACCGATGCCCATCAACCCCAAGTGCGGCAGGCCAAACAGGCCATGTATCAGCGCATAGTTGAGGGCAAAGTTCATCACTACACCGCCGATACTGATGATCATGACGGGTCCTGCACGGCCCAAGGCACTGGTGAAGCCGCGCAGCACCATGAAGCTCAACAGGCCGGGCAGGGCGAAGGGTAGGGTGATCAAAAATTGACCCGCTATGTGCACATTTGATGGGGTCTGCCCGAGGTGGAGCAAGATCGGTTCAAGGTTCCACAACAGTGTGGCCGCGATCAGCGCCAAGCCCCATGCCAGCCATAAACCATTTTGGGTCAGCCGGACGACGCCGACGGTATCGCCGGCGCCGTGACGAATCGCAACAAGCGTCCCAACGGCAGCAATGACGCCGACGCAAAAGAAAGCAATCAAGTTGTAACTGGCCACACCCAGCCCACCGCCGGCCAACGCATCGGGCCCCAGATGGCCCATCATCACCGTATCGGTGAAGACCATGAGCATGTGCGCCATTTGCGATGCGATCAGCGGCCCCGCCAAACGCAGGATGGTCCTGAGCTCAATGATCCAAGGGGCTTTGGTGGCGACAGCTTGCATGGGGGTGCTCGGTTGTAGGGGTTTTCTGAGCCATTTATTCTCGACGCTTATTACCCTTGGCACAAAGGGATAAATCAGATGCTTGGCATGAGTAAAACTCATCTGAACCGACTTCAGGTAAAGTGGCCAGACGTCGCTTCAGGAATGCCTTGTATGTCTCGTAGTCTCCCGGCTCTCTATGCACTTCGCGCATTTGAAGCCGCTGCCCGGCACAGCTCGTTTACCCGGGCTGCCGAAGAGTTGTCGATTACCCAAAGTGCGGTCAGCCGCCATATCCGTACCCTCGAAGAACACTTTGCGTGTCGTTTGTTTCAGCGCAACGGTCGCAACCTGCAATTGACTGAGGCGGCGCGGCTGCTGTTACCTGGCGTGCGCGAAGGGTTTTCGGCATTGGAGCGGGCCTGCAGCACGCTGCGTGCAGAAGATGGCGTGCTGCGCATGAAAGCACCGTCTACGCTTACGATGCGATGGTTATTGGCGCGTTTGAGTCGCTTTCGTCATCTGCAGGTCGGCAATGAAGTACAGCTGACCAGTGCCTGGATGGATATCGAAAGCGTCGACTTCACGCAAGAGCCTTTCGACTGCGCCGTGTTGCTCAGCCGTGGGAATTTTCCTCCGGACTGGGAGGCGACGTACCTGTTTCCCGAGCTTCTGATTCCGGTGGGTGCGCCGACATTGCTGGAAGACCAGCCATGGGACGTTGCACGTTTGGCCAGCGCGGAATTGTTGCACCCAACACCGGATCGCCGCGATTGGCGCAGTTGGCTTGAACGCATGGGGTTGTTGGACCAGATTTCACTGAAGGGTGGGCAACTGTTCGACACGCTGGAACTGGGCATGATTGCCGCCGCCCGAGGCTATGGAGTGTCCATGGGTGATCTGCTAATGGTCGCTGAGGACGTGGCTCAAGGGCGTTTGAGTTTGCCGTGGCGAACCGCTGTGGTCAGTGGTGAAAACTATTATTTGGTATGGCCCAAGACTCGCCCCGGTGGTGAGCGCTTGCGCAGACTCAGTGATTTTCTTCAGGGCGAGGTGCAGGCAATGGACTTGCCTGCGGTTGAGATTCTTGAATAGACGAGGGCCGTGGTTCCGGCAGGTGTTCAGCGTATTTGTGAGTCGTTTGATGTAGGGCTCAAGTATTGTCCGCGTCAGCCGAATCCGTATATGCAGAGCCTTTCGTTCAAGAGCGTACAAAAGGATTTTTTTATTGAATTTTTGCTGGCCCGCCGACCGGGATTAAAACACCCGTCGCATTCCAGCCAGGAGCTTTCATGTCTGAACCCCGCGCCCGTATCGCCAC
Source organism: Pseudomonas sp. (assembly GCF_026224925.1). Lineage (GTDB taxonomy): Bacteria > Pseudomonadota > Gammaproteobacteria > Pseudomonadales > Pseudomonadaceae > Aquipseudomonas. The sequence continues at coordinate 3,844 of NZ_JAMFRV010000534.1, forward strand.
ACAGCTGGGCATCGCCCTGGCGGTAATTTTGGCCGTGGTCATCAGCGGCAGTACCGTTTTTGCCTTGCGTTCACTGGATACGGCGAACCTGCAAATTCGTGAAGAACATATGGCCAGCGAGGCTCGCCTACTGGCTGACCAGCTCAATACCTTCCACAGCAGCTTGCGCGAAAGCACGCTTCGGCTGAGCGGACTGTTCGAAAAACGTTTTACCGGTGGGTTGACCCTTCACGCAGAGAGTCCGGTGACCGTCGCCGGGGTGCAAACGCCCGGCTTGACCCTGGGCGATCACGTCTTGAACAACGACTTTGCCGAAGTCGATAACTTCAAACAAATCACGGCTGGTGTGGCCACGATTTTTGTCCGCAGCGGCGATGACTTTATTCGCGTCAGCACTTCGCTGAGCAAGCAGGATGGCACGCGGGCCATTGGCACCTTGCTCGACCACAAGAGCCCGGCGTATGAGCGTTTGATGGCGGGCCAAGGCTACGTCGGTCGAGCGTTGCTGTTCGAGCGCTACTACATGACCCAGTACAGCCCGGTGCGTGATGGCAGCGGCAAGATTATCGCCGCATTGTTTGTCGGTTTCGATTACACCGATGCGCAAAACGCACAGTTCGAAAACTTGAAGAACTTCCGCATTGGCAACACAGGCTCGTTGGCGTTACTTGATGAGCAGAATCGCTGGCTGGTAGCCCCTGCCGGGGTTATGGATTTGAGCCAGGCGACCTTGAGTTTGGCTGACATCATCAAGCATCCCGGCGTTGGCCAGTTCTGGACCAATAGCGCCCAAGAGTTTTATACCGTGGCCGCGCCGTTTGCCGGTGGTCCGTGGACGGTGTTCGCAAGCATGCCGGAAGCTGAAATCAATGCGGTGACCTGGAGCGTCGGTACGCAACTAGCCATCGGTAGTTTGCTGGCCATGTTTATCGCCGTCGGCGCCGCGATTTGGCTATTGCGCCGTAAATTGCAGCCGTTGTCGGACCTTGTCCGTCAGGCCGAAGCCTTGGGCGCTGGCGATTTGAGCGCGCGGCTGGATGTCTCTAGCCACGACGAAATTGGCCAGTTGGCCCGCAGCTTCAACCAGATGGGCGAGGCATTATCGGACATGGTCTCGCATATTCGCAGCGCCGCTCAGGAAGTCAGTGGCCGCGCTCAGGTGTTGTCCGGTTTGTCGGGTGGGGCTTATGAAGGTATGGCGCAACAGTCTGGTGAGATCACGAGCATGGCAGGCGCGGTCGAGGAATTCAGCGCCACTTCGTTGAACATCGCCGACAACATGAGCAATACCGAGCGCCTTGCACAGGAAAACGCCCAGCAAACGCGCATCGGTCGGACTTCCATGGATGAGGCGTCGACATCCCTTGAGCAGATCGCCGCGTCGTTGAAAGGCACGGCCACCGTGATTGACGCCTTGGGCCAGCGCTCACAGGAAATCGGCAGCATTGTCGGCGTGATTACCTCGATTGCCGAGCAGACTAATTTGTTGGCACTTAACGCGGCGATCGAGGCCGCGCGTGCGGGCGAGCAGGGTCGCGGGTTTGCCGTGGTTGCCGATGAAGTACGCAACCTCGCCTCACGGACCCGTCAGGCCACCGATGAGATTTCCGGCATGATCGCCAGCATTCAGCAGGAAACCGGTAACGCCATCAGCACCATGGAGCAGGGCAACGCGCTGATGGAAGAAGGTCTTAATCGCAACGCCAAAGTCGCTGCCGCACTGGCCCAGATCGACGAGCAAAGCCGCTCCGCGGGCCAACAATTCGCCGCCATCACCACCGCCACTCAAGAGCAAAGCAGCACCGCGACCTTGCTCAGCAGCAATCTGCAAAGCATCGCCTTGGCGAACAGCGAGCAGCGGGAAGTGGTGTCCCATTTGGCGATCACCGCCAAAGAGCTGGACGAACTGGCAGCGGAGTTGCGCAAGGAAGTTAATCGGTTTCGGTGACGCGCTGAACGTCACCAAACTGTAGGAGCTGCCGAAGGCTGCGATAAGGCTTCGAAAGCCAACTGCTGCGTGATTGATCGCAGCCTTAGGTAGCTCCTGCAAGCGTGCGGATTGTTTTGATCTCGGTGGGACCGAACTTGTTCGGGAAGCGGGCGGCGCGGTGCTTCGGATAAATCGCATCGCTTGTTTCATCGCCAACACGTTGGGCTCCTACAGGTTTCGGGCCTCGTTCAGTTACTCGCTGGCCGATACTGCAGCGCCTCCGCCAAGTGATGGCGGGCAATCGCATCGACCTGCTCCAGGTCGGCCAAGGTTCGCGCTACCTTCAGCAGGCGGTGGGCGGCCCGGAGTGACAGGGTCAGGCGCTCGCAGGCGGTTTCCAGCCATGCTTCATCATCCGTCGACAACGGACAGTGCTTGCGCAGTCCTGGCATGTCCAGGAAGGCGTTGGCACAGCCTTGGCGCTTTTGTTGTCGATGGCGAGCCTGAGCAACGAGCCCGGCGGCGCTGGCGGTGTCGTCACCGGTTTGTGTGCCGGGATTAAGTGAGGTGGTTTCTCGGGCGACGGTCAGGTGCAGATCAATGCGATCCAGCAGCGGGCCGGACAGTTTGTTGCGATAGCGCAGAATCTGATCCGTCGAACAGCGACAACGTCCACTGGGCTCACCCAGATAACCGCAAGGGCAGGGGTTCATTGCGGCGACCAGCTGAAAGCGCGCGGTAAAGCTCACTCGATCACGGGCGCGTGCGATAACGATGTGGCCAGACTCAAGGGGCTCGCGCAGCACCTCAAGCACTTTGCGGTCGAACTCAGGCAACTCATCAAGAAACAGCACGCCATGGTGAGCAAGGGTGATTTCCCCCGGCTGCGGTCGACTGCCGCCACCGACCAAGGCCGCACCAGAGGCCGAATGATGGGGTTGTCGAAACGGCCGCAGCGGCCAACTGGTAAGCGGCGATTGACTCGCCACTGACTGAATCGCCGCCACTTCCAGCGCTTCGTGCTCGTCCAGCGGTGGCAGTAACCCAGGCAGCCGACTCGCCAGCAGGGTTTTCCCCGTACCGGGCGGTCCACTAAAAAGTAAGTTATGGGCCCCGGCCGCCGCCACCAATAGCGCACGTTTGGCTGCGGTTTGGCCTTGTACCTCGCTGAGGTCTGGATACGGCTTACTCACATGCAGTAAGCCGCTGGATACGTAGGGAGCAATCGGCGTCTGACCATTAAAGTGTGCCACCAACTGACGTAAATCAGTGACCGCGATAACCCTCAATCCCGACGCCAGACACGCCTCCTCAGCATTCGCTGCCGGCACAATCAACGTATGCCCTTGTGCGCGAGCGGCCAACGCCGCAGGCAATACGCCTTGAATCGGCCGAATTCCGCCAGACAGTGCCAATTCTCCCAGGCATTCCACATCCTGCAAGGCAAACGCCGGTAATTGAGCACTGGCGGCTAACAGGCCCAAAGCGATGGCCAGGTCAAAACGTCCACCGTCTTTGGGTAAATCTGCCGGGGCGAGATTTAGCGTGATCCGCCGCGCTGGAAATTGGAAACCGGAATTCAGAATCGCGCTGCGCACACGGTCCTTACTTTCCCTGACCGCGCCCTCAGGCAGCCCCACCAGCGTCAACGCGGGCAGGCCGTTGGCGAGATGACATTCAACGGTAACGGCAGGTGCTTCCACACCTACTTGGGCGCGGCTGAGAACAATGGCCAGAGACATGATCATTCCTTGATGTCTGAATAACCGCATCCTGCGGGATTTAGCGAAGAGGCTGGGGTGGGGAATCGCTACAGGGTGTGAATTTGACTGCGGGTATCAGGTCTGACGCCTTCGCGAATGAATGGCTCTATGCAGTTTTTGTAGGAGCTGCCGAAGGCTGCGATGAGGCCCGAAGGACCTTCGCCAACAAGTTGGCTCCTACAGACCCGAGCTTATTACTCAGCAGCAGGGGGAGCCAAGCGCGCTTCCATCTCAGCAACTTTTGCTTCCAGCGCTTCTAGGCGAGAGCGGGTTCGGGCGAGGACGGTCATCTGGCTGTCGAATTCTTCGCGGCTGACCAAATCAAGTTTGCTGAAACCGCTTTGCAGCAGCGTTTTGAACTGGCTTTCGAATTCGGTGCGTGGCACGGGTGTTTCGCCGTTGAACAAGCGTGAAGCGTGGCCGCTCAGGGCGTCGAGAAAGGCTTTGGGCGCGAGCATGATCAAGTTTCCGTAAGCAGATGCGCTGAAGTGTATCACGCAGCGTCTATAGTCAATCCAGACCATGAGACCTGCACGGTTTTCGCGCATGGCGGCGGGCACTCGCGCACTGTTGTTGTGCGTGCTGGGGAGGATAGTGGTTTGAATCGCGAGCAGTTTCCGATTAAACCGCCGTAATCAGTGAATTTTCACGAGATGGCAAGCTTTCTGCTTAGTGGCATATGACCCCTGCACTGACGCAGTCGATGTGACGAATACAGTGCGGAAGGCGGAGCAGGGAAGTGTTTCGTCAGAAGCAGTTTTTTTGGGTTAGTCGGGTACGTATGAGACGACCGACGGGTTACAAAGCCAAGCACTGCGCTTAGACTTGAGCCGGGTTTGTTTTCCTGGGGCAAGTCCACCAATTCGGGAGAAAGTTTCATGAAACTAGTCACTGCAATCATTAAGCCGTTCAAGTTGGACGACGTGCGCGAGTCACTGTCCGAAATCGGCGTGCAGGGCATCACCGTCACTGAAGTCAAAGGTTTCGGTCGACAAAAGGGTCACACCGAGTTGTATCGCGGTGCGGAATACGTAGTCGACTTCCTACCTAAAGTAAAAATCGACGTTGCGATTGATGACAAGGATCTGGACAGGGTTATCGAGGCGATAACCAAAGCAGCCAACACCGGCAAAATTGGTGACGGTAAGATTTTCGTGGTTAATCTGGAACAGGCTATTCGCATCCGTACCGGCGAAACCGATACCGACGCAATCTAAGCCGCCAAACCCCCATCGCCCCAGGAGTAAAACAATATGACTCTGCGTCAATTCGCAGGGCTAGGAGCCCTGCTGTCCCTTTTAATACCTGGTCTGGCCCTGGCGGCTGACCCGGTTCCCGTCGTAGCTCCAGTGCTCAACTCCGGCGATACGTCGTGGATGTTGACCTCGACGGCGTTGGTGTTGTTTATGACCATCCCCGGTCTGGCGCTGTTCTACGGCGGTATGGTTCGTTCGAAAAACATTCTTGCAATAATGATGCAGTGCTTCGCCATCACCGGTCTGATCACCATCCTGTGGTTCGTTTATGGCTACAGCGTTGCGTTCGACACCACGGGTATGGAAGCAGGCGTCGTTAACTACTACTCCTTCTTCGGCAGCTTCGCCAAGGCGTTCCTCGCCGGTATCACGCCAGCTAGCATCACTGGCCCTACCGCGCTGTTCCCTGAGGCGGTGTTCGTCACCTACCAGATGACCTTCGCCATCATCACCCCGGCGTTGATCGTCGGTGCGTTTGCTGATCGCATGAAGTTCTCTTCAATGCTGGTCTTCATGACCCTCTGGTTCACCATCGTCTATGCGCCGATTGCGCACATGGTCTGGAGCGGTCCTGGCGCACTGTTGGGCGACTGGGGTGTTCTCGACTTCGCCGGCGGCACCGTGGTTCACATCAACGCTGGTGTTGCTGGTCTGGTTGCCTGCCTGGTACTGGGCAAGCGTAAAGGCTACCCGGCTACTCCGATGGCCCCGCATAACCTGGGTTACACCTTGATGGGTGCTGCCATGTTGTGGGTCGGCTGGTTCGGCTTCAACGCTGGTTCCGCTGCTGCTGCCAACGGCACTGCCGGTATGGCCATGCTCGTTACTCAAATCGCTACCGCTGCTGCTGCGCTGGGCTGGATGTTCGCCGAGTGGATCACTCACGGTAAGCCAAGTGCCCTGGGCATCGCTTCGGGTGTGGTTGCCGGTCTGGTTGCCATCACCCCTGCTGCCGGTACTGTGGGCCCAATGGGCGCGCTGATCATCGGTTTGGCTGCTGGCGTGGTCTGCTTCTTCTGCGCCACCACCCTGAAACGCAAACTGGGCTACGACGACTCCTTGGACGCTTTCGGCGTACACGGCATCGGCGGTATCCTCGGCGCGATCCTGACAGGTGTGTTCGCAGCACCTTCCATGGGCGGCTTCGGCACTGTGACCGACATCGCTGCTCAAGTCTGGATCCAGTGCAAAGGCGTAGGCTTCACGATCATCTACACGGCGATCGCGACCTTCATTATTCTGAAAGTAGTCGACGCGGTCATGGGCCTGCGCGTTACTGAAGAAGAAGAAGCTGTCGGCCTCGACCTTGCGCTGCACAACGAACGTGGCTACAACTTGTAAGGCATCAAAAAAAATGCCCGGGCGACCGGGCATTTTTTTGTCTGGGTTTTGTCGATGTAGGTACGATCGCGACAGTTCTTTGGTTCTCGGTCAGGGCTTACATCAACTGTGGCATATAACGCGCTTTGCTTTTTTCACCAGCGCGTTAGAATGCGCGCCGAAGCGTGGAGAACTGTATGTGGCAGCAGACGTTGATTACTTTGCGAGCAAAGCCTCGCGGGTTTCATCTAGTGACTGACGAAATACTCGCAGGTTTACCTGAACTGCGAACGTGTCGAGTCGGTCTGTTGCATTTGTTGTTGCAGCACACCTCGGCCTCGTTGACCATCAACGAGAATGCCGATCCGGCTGTGCGTCGTGACTTCGAACGTTTTTTCAGCCGTCTGGTACCTCAGGGAGTGGACGGATACGAACATGACGACGAAGGCCCCGATGATCTGCCTGCACACTTCAAGGCCAGTCTGCTTGGCTGCCAATTGAGTTTGCCGATTACGGCAGGGCGCTTGGCGTTGGGCACCTGGCAAGGTGTTTATTTGGGTGAGCATCGTGATGTAGGCGGTGCTCGCAGAGTCCTCGCCACGCTACAAGGTGATGAGGATGGTCGCTGATCATTAGCGGCTGTTGAATTTTTTCTGGCCGCCAGCGAAAGTTGGCAAAGCTGGGCTATAACTAATCTGCTTTCGAAAGTCATGAGGTAGAACATGAGCGACGATGACGACAACAATCTGGATGACGATCTGGAAGACGGTGATGAGGGTGGCGAAGAGCTTGTCGCTGCCGGCGGCGTTGACGATGACGGCCCTGAGGTCGACGACAGCCCCGATGCCCCCGCTGCGCCTAAAGGCAAAGCCAAGGCTGCGGTTTCGGTAGATGAGCTGCCTAGCGTAGAAGCCAAGAACAAAGAGCGCGATGCTTTGGCTCGTGCCATGGACGAGTTCTTGGCCAAAGGCGGCAAAGTGCAGGAAGTGGAGGCCAATGTGGTCGCCGATCCACCGAAGAAGCCTGACAACAAGTACGGTAGCCGGCCTATTTAGGCGCAGGTTGCCTTTGTTGTTAAGAAAAAGCCCGCTGTCGCTGCGGGCTTTTTCGTGTCTGCGACTAAAGCCGGCGCCTCAGCAGCTAATCCCAGCGACGCAACAGCTCCGGCAACTCAGTCAGGCTGCGGATTTGCGCATCAGGGTGCTTATCGGCTTCCCACGGTTTGCCCGTTGGGTTGAACCAGATCGCGCGGAAACC
>NZ_JAMFRV010000535.1 GCF_026224925.1 Pseudomonas sp.
TGATCCCGCTGGTGATCTTGTGGTTTGGCATCGACGAGTCGGCAAAAATATTTCTGGTGGCATTGGGTACGTTGTTTCCGATTTACCTGAACACCTATCACGGTATTCGCAACGTTGATCCGGCGTTGGTCGAGATGGCGCGCAGTTATGGCCTGTCAGGATTTTCGTTGTTCCGTCAGGTGATTCTGCCGGGTGCGTTGCCTTCGATTCTGGTGGGCGTACGGTTCGCGCTGGGCTTGATGTGGTTGACGTTGATCGTGGCTGAGACCATCTCCGCCAGCTCCGGAATCGGCTATCTGGCGATGAATGCTCGAGAGTTTCTACAGACCGATGTGGTGGTCGTGGCGATCCTTCTATACGCCGTCTTGGGCAAGTTGGCAGACCTCGCTGCGCGCGGCCTGGAGCGTGTCTGGCTACGTTGGCACCCAGCCTATCAAACCACCAAGGGCGGTGCTGTATGAGCAGTCTTAAGCAAGCCCCGCAGCCGCCACATCTGCTGCGCGGCATTCCTCTGGCAGTGCGCAAGTTACGCAAGACCTTTGGTGAGCGCGAAGTACTTAAAGATGTCGATCTGCATATTCCGGCGGGTCAGTTCGTAGCGATTGTTGGCCGCAGCGGGTGTGGCAAAAGCACATTGCTGCGGCTGTTGGCGGGGTTGGACAAACCTACCGGTGGCGAGTTGCTGGCTGGCTCGGCGCCACTCAGTGACGCCATCGAAGACACGCGTTTGATGTTCCAGGAAGCACGCCTGCTGCCTTGGAAAAAAGTCATTGATAACGTCGGCCTCGGTCTGCGCGGCAACTGGCGCCCACAGGCACTGGAAGCACTGGAGGCCGTGGGCTTGGCCGAACGCGCTAACGAGTGGCCGGCAGCATTGTCGGGTGGACAAAAGCAACGTGTGGCGTTGGCCCGTGCGCTGATTCACCGACCTCGTTTACTGCTGCTCGACGAACCGCTCGGTGCGCTGGACGCATTGACCCGAATCGAGATGCAGCAACTGATCGAGCGCCTTTGGCAGAGACATGGCTTTACCGTTTTGTTGGTAACCCACGACGTCAGCGAAGCCGTGGCCATTGCTGATCGAGTGATCCTGATCGAAGACGGTCAGGTCGGCCTTGACCTGCTGGTAGAACTGCCACGCCCTCGGGTTCGCGGTTCGCATCGTCAGGCCGCGCTGGAAACCGAAGTGTTGAATCGGGTGCTGCTGATACCCGGTACGCCACCTGAGCCCGAACCTGTTTCACCGTTGCCCACGCAATTGCGCTGGGCCCAATAACCGATCCGCATGTGCACTGTTTGAAACCTAACCCCACACAGGAAATATCATCATGACTATCAAAGCCATCAACGTTCGCAACCAGTTCAAAGGCACCATCAAAGAAATCCTCGAAGGCCCGGTGTTGTCGGAAATCGACGTTCAAACCCCGTCCGGCATCGTGACGTCCGTGATCACCACGCGCTCGGTTAAAGAGCTGGAATTGGTCGTGGGCAGTGAAGTGATTGCCTTCGTGAAATCCACCGAGGTTTCCATCGCCAAGCTGTGAACAATGCGCAGCAGACAACCCCGAACGGTTAAAGCCTTTCGGGGTTTTTTTATGGGCTGATAACCCCATATCTATAGAGTATGGAGATGCTACTTCTCAGATATTTTTAATCCCATAACCATCCTGCTAGCATCGACCTGGCAGCGTACATCACTGCGTAGTTTTCTTCCCCGCGCAAAGGTCCGTGCCCATGGTTTCTGATTTTCTCAAGTGTTTGGCTGTATTGGCTTCTGCGCTATTGATTGGCGCAGTGGGTTCGGCGTCGGCAGCCACCAAAGCAGAGCAAACAATCGGTCTCGGCAACGCCTCCAACTCTTATCCATTTGTGGTGTTCGCCAATACTGACCTCCAACAAACGAGCAGTTCCATAGAACGAGCCGTAGTCATTACCCACGGCATCAAGCGCAACGCTGACGACTATTACGCCACTGGCCTGAAGTTATTAAGCAACGCACAGGTAGCCCCGGGCGGCACCTTATTACTGGCCCCTGATTTTTTGGAAAAGTCCGATGCGCTTGCCAGTTCTAATCTGCCGCTATGGCATAAGGGCAGTTGGATACAAGGGGAGGCATCAACGCTGGGCCATTCCGGCGTGACTTCATTTCAGGCGCTGGACGATATCGTCGGTTACCTGTCTGATCGAAAGCGTTTCCCGGCCCTGAAAGAAATTGTGCTGATCGGCCACTCTGCGGGTGCACAACTGATGCAGCGTTATGCGGTTTTCAACAATCAGGATGCGGCGCTGCAGCATGTTGGCATTGCGATGCGCTACGTTATTTCCAGTCCGTCGTCTTACGTTTACTTTGACCCCAGCCGTCCGCAGAACCAGGGTTTCGCACCTGTGTCATCAACGGCGTGCGCTGATTACAACCAATACCGCTATGGGCTCGATCAACCGCCTGCTTACTTGAAGGCGCAGAATTTGACTGCGCAACAACTGTTCAAGCGTTATGCATCGCGCAACGTTACCTATCTGGTGGGGGCTGATGACACCGATCCCAATCACCGGGTATTGGACAAATCTTGCGGCGCTGAAGAACAGGGCGATAGCCGTGTTGCCAGGCAACTCAACTACGTAGGTTACGAGCAGTTTCTCGCGCAAAAATGGCAGATAGCTGTTCACCATCCGCAGTTTGAAGTTCCGGGTGTGGCCCATGACGCCAACGGTATTTACGGTTCGCAGATAGCCGCGCAGAGGTTATTCCCGACGCACTAAATCTTTTGCACCCAGAGCGAAAATAATAATGAAAACAAATAAGCGCGTAGTACCACGTTTCACCGTCGCCACGGTCTTGCCTTTTCGTCTGGCGATGATCCCCTTGTTGGTACTCGCCACCGGCATTGCCCAAGCAGCAGCTGCGCAGGAGCCGCACGATAATTTCTATTTTCTGGGCGAGATGAACAAGGCCTCGACGGTGATGGTTATCGACACCAAAATCGTGCCGCCGGAGCTGGGTAAGAAGATCGTTGCAGCAGTCGATCAAGTCATCATCAATGGCAATAAGCCGGGCGCCGAGCGTCCTGCGGACTACTTGAAATACGAACCGCTGATTCTTGCTATCGCCGGTCCCGACGGCTCGCGTATGCACTCGGGCCGCAGCCGTCAGGATATTTTGTCCACCACTCGACGCTTGATGCAGCGTGAACGTGTATTAAACGTGCTGGATCAGATGAACGTATCCAAGGCTGAGTTTCTGAAGCTCGCTGAAGACAACCTCGATACCATCGTGCCCGCGTACACCAACGGCGTGCAGGCGCAACCGACGACCTATGCTCACTATCTACTCGGCTTTACGTCGGTGTTCGACCGCGATGCGACCCGTTTCAAAGAGGCCTATGCCCGGTTGAACATGAGCCCGCTGGGCTCTGGCGCGCTGGGGACATCCAGCTTTCCGATTGACCGTAAACAACTGGCCGCGTTGCTGGGTTTCGACGGCGTTGTGGAAAACTCCTACGATGCGGCGCAGCTCGGTGCGCTTGATACCGGCGTCGAACTGACCGGTATTTCAAGCAACGCAGCGTTGACCATCGGCTTGCTGGTCCAGGACATTCACACCCAATACCATCAGCCTTATCCGTGGATCATGATCACCGAGGGCAAGCTGACGGGGACCAGCAGCATCATGCCGCAGAAGCGCAATCCGTATGGCTTGAACCTGTTGCGCCTGCAAGCCAGCGATGTCGTCGGCGGCGCCATGACCTACCAATTTGAAGCGCACAACGTGACGCCGGGTATGCCTGATTACAAGCGTGATCAAGTGGAGAAAACCTTGGACCAGACGGCCACCTCGTTCACGATGCTCGCGGATTTGTTGAGTAACCTACAGATCGATAAAGACCGGGCCCTGCAAGAAGTCGATGCTGATTATTCGACCACTACTGAATTGGCCGACATGCTACAGCGCGACTCCGATGTACCGTTCCGAGTAGGGCATCACTTCGCGTCCGACCTGGTGACTTACGGCCGTCTGAACAAGATAAAACCAGCGGACATTGCTTTCCCTGAGGTGCAGCGGATTTATGGCGAAGCACTTAAAGCCTTCAACTTCGAGCACGCCCAATTCCCGTTGACCCAAGCCCAATTTCGCACGTCGTTGACCGCGCAGAACATGATCGCTTCAAGCAAAGGCCTCGGTGGCCCACAACGCGCAGAGGTCGAGCGTATGCTGGCGGCGGAAAAAGCCAGCCTCGTCGATGACCAAAACTGGGTAAAAACCCAGCAGCAGAAACTGGCCAAGGCCTCGGCTGATCTGGATACTGCGTTCCACAACGCGGGGCAATGATTCAATGTGATTTGCGCAACCTCTGTGGGAACGAATTCATTCGCGAAGCTTTTGGCCGCGCCGAGGTGGATCAAGCAAACCGCGCAAGCCTCTTCCCGAATGAATTCGGTCCCACAGAAATTATGCAAGCCGCGGTACTTCGGCACCGAGTCAGGAAACTTTCATGGAACTTCGACACCTGCGTTATTTCCTGATGGTCGCTGAAGAGCAGCATTTCACCCGTGCGGCAATGCGCTTGAATATGCAGCAGCCACCGCTGAGCAATCAGATTCGGATACTCGAGCGCGAGCTGGGTTTCGAACTGTTCAGGCGTCACCCCAAGGGCGTTGATCTGACTGCGGGCGGTCAGGTGTTTTTACTGGAAGCCCGGGAGATTTTGAACCGAGTTGAAGAAGGCTCGAAACGTGCTGCACGTGCCGCCCAAGGTTTGGAAGGTGCACTCTCGATTGGCTTTACTAGCTCCGCCGCCGCGCACCCGCTGATCCCGAGCTTGATCCGCTCCTATCGCGAGCTTTATCCCAGCGTGACCCTGCTGTTGAGCGAGGGCAGCGCAGGAGAGTTGACTGAAGAAATCCAGTCGCGGCGGGTGAGCGTCGGTATTTTGCGTGCGCCGGTCGCGCATCCCCAAGGCGTCAGTCTGCATCGATTACTCAACGAAGACATGCTTCTGATACTGCCAGTAGGGCATCGGTTATTGCCGGCTACGATTCCTGTCGAGCCCGAACTGCCCAGCGTCTCGCTTAAGTCTTTGGCCGATGAGCCATTCATTCTGGTGCGCAGACACGGAGCACCAGGCATGTATTCGAAACTGATCGAGGCGTGTGAGAACGCAGGTTTTACGCCGAAAATCGCTTTCGAAATCGAGCGCATGCTGACCAACATCAATCTGGTTGCGGCGGGGGCCGGGGTATCAGTGGTCCCGGCTTCGATGCGCGGTTTCCATAGAGACAGCGTTGTTTACTGTCGCATTCAAGGGGCGCGGCCGCGGCTGGTCGCGCCAATCACCGTGCTGTGCGGCAGTGACGATCTGCAGCCGACCACGCAAAACTTTATTGCGCTGGCGAAAGAGCTCGGGCGTAAGCACCGCAAAGCATCCAGCTAGTGTGTTTCGGCGAGCGGGCGCTTCGGCAAATAAGGCGGCAAGTACAACCCCAGATACGCATCAAATACGCGCAAGCCTTCTTCGGCCAAGCGCGGAGTGATCTCGTCGTGCAATTGCACCGAGCGCGCATAGACCCGGTCACCCAGCTCCATGGCCAGGGCAAACACATCGACGTCATCGGGCAGGGCCGGGAGCTGAAAGTGCCGGTCGAAGACTTCATGCATCAAGTGGCCCAGCTCGATATCGTGCTGGCGGTCAGCCTGGGTCACTTCGGTCAAGCCATGCTGCGCGAGGATCAACTGGCGTGCGGCGGCATCGACGCTGTAGATGCTCAGCATGCGTTGCTCGACCACTCTCGATAGATCGCGCCAGCTGTTGAGCTGCTCGTGCGCTATGGGCGCTTGCAGGCAGGCACGGAAGGCTGAGTGGACATCGGCCGTCAACGCTTCAAGCAAGGCTGGAACACTGGCGAAAAAGTGATAAACCGACGAAGGCGGAATTTGCGCGCGTTCCGCCACCAAGTAAATCGACAGGCTGGCCACTCCATTAGCAGCCAGCAACGTGCGCGCGGCATCAAGAATCGAATCGATTCGGGCTTGGCTGCCAGCCCGGGGTTTGCGGGTGGTGACGGGGCGGGTCATGAAGGGTTTTCCGGTTTGGGGGCAGCGGGGATTGTACGCGACGCATTGATCGTCGGCGCCTGACATATGGCCTTCGCGCACAAGTTAGCGCCCACGGGGGATATTCAATTTTCGGTGGGCGCGAACATGTTCGCGAAGAAAACCACACGGTCAACCGGACCAAAAACCAAAAA
>NZ_JAMFRV010000536.1 GCF_026224925.1 Pseudomonas sp.
CTATCATCGTCATCGGTACTGGCTTAAGCCTTGCCTTGACGAAAAACTCGTATCCGCAATTGTCATGGCTTGGTCTCATCAGGCACGGTTATAGCTACGCGACGGAAAATGGGCTAATGGATAACGCCGCCCAAAAGAAGTGGCTTGCAATGTTAGATGGAGTTTGCAGCGTAGACGAAACCCTCTCAGTTGCTGGATTTTTATCAAAAAAATTGTCAGGGCCTGGGCATGTCAACTACACGCGCTGGTTCCACAATGCTTTCAATGACGTACTAATCAAAGATGAAAAGCTTAAAAACATAATAAAAAATATATCTAACTCAGGTGTGCGGTTCTGCACGCTCAATTACGATTCTCTTTTAGAACAGGCCACGGGCCTACCATCGATCTCCATTTCAGATACTGATAACGTAGTGGCGTGGATAAAAGGTGAAAAAAAAGCAATTTTACATCTGCACGGATACTGGGAAAAAGCCGAATCCTGCGTGTTGAGTGATGCCGACTACGAGAAGATTTTAGGTAGTAAGCCAAGAGACTTCTTTCAGCAAAATCTTATGGTCCTTCAAACCCTGCTTTTTGTAGGCTGCGGCGGGACATTCGATGATCCGAACTTTCAGAATATTTTAAATTGGCTTAATACCGAGTTTAAGTCAGGACGAGTACCTAACTTTGCTCTCGTATCCAGTGGTGAAATTGCTGAACGGAAGAAGGAATGGTATGGACTCGTTCAGGCGTTAGAATATGGTGAAGACCGAGCATACCTTCCAAGTTTTCTAGAAGAATTATTTGGTGAAGTCACAGCAACATCAGCGTCTATAGACTCTGATGTGCTGGGCAAGCCACCCATGCGCTTAATGGAGCAAGGGGTAAAACGTGTAAATCTCGACGCCATACGGATTGCACTCGCGCCGGCACCACAAGCTAATGGTGTAAGACATGCCCAGTTTTACCAAGCAAGCCAAATTATTGAAAGTCATCGCCGGCTGTGGATAGCTGCTGATTGGGGTATGCGGGAAGACGAATTTATTTGGTCGCTAGTTTCACAAGAATCGGAAAAAATCAGCAATATATACGAGATAAACGTTAGCAATTACACAAACATAGAAGCTTTTGGCAGACAAGTAGAAGATATATTTGGGGAATCATTCGAATCATTTTGCAACGCATTGTCCATAGCTGGCGCGTCATACCTTATACTCAAAGATATCCCCTTTGACGCGACACAGAATAAGGAAGGCCTGTATTTAGATCTTCAAAGACTGTCTGGAATATTAACATCATTTTGTCAAGACCTAAGAGTATTGCTGGTGAGTCGCCAGTCACCACCAATAAAAACCGAGGCTGTTGAGCTTTTGGCTTTGGGTGCAGCTGACACGAGAACATATATTGAAGGCCATCCTTTATATCAAGGAGGGTTAGGCCGAGAGGACCTTCATCAACTTTTTGAATACTCCAATGGAGTTCCAGATATTATTGCACTGGCGCTTGAAAAGCTCGCAGTGGCATCTTTAGATGAAATAATTGTCGAACGAGGAACTTCCCACATTAATTTGGCCGGCAGATTTGGTGTCTCTATAACCTCCTTAGCCAATTCAAGGGACATTCAAAAAGAATATGCATACTCACTATTAAAACATCTGTCGACCTTCCCGTATGGAGAGTATCTCGATAACATCAAGCGCGTGAACAGGACCAAGA
Source organism: Pseudomonas sp. (assembly GCF_026224925.1). Taxonomy (GTDB): domain Bacteria; phylum Pseudomonadota; class Gammaproteobacteria; order Pseudomonadales; family Pseudomonadaceae; genus Aquipseudomonas. The sequence continues at coordinate 1,699 of NZ_JAMFRV010000536.1, forward strand.
AATTCACAATTGATCATGTTGTTATCTTGCAAAAGGAAGGATTTATTTACATAGAGGAGCAGGATAGATTTGGTCAAACTGGAAGTCGGGCGTCGAAGAAACGCCTAGTTGTTACTCGCGCAGTTCGGCAATGGATTCAGCAGGAGGTAAAAGGCAGGGAATTAGCTAAAATCAAAAGCTTGGCCCACAAGCTTTACTTTGGTGAAAACTGGGCAACCAATGATCTAAAATTTCACGCTGCCTTTAAAGCCAATGATATCGGCGAGCAATCTTCAGAAATCAATAATGCAAAATCGTTTATTGTAGAGCTGTTTGCTCAAACTGCCGGTGACGACAGGAAGCGGTCTGTTGTAATGGGCTTGGCGTCGCAGTTTTGTGCGATGATAACAAAGAAGTCCTACTATAAAGCAGTTCAAGATCTATTTGGATCATTGAGGCCTTGGTTTCATCCAAACACGCAGAGTAGCGAGTATTGGCACCTTAGTTTTCTATATGGAAGGGCATTGAGAATGTCCGATGCGGAGGGTGCTTCAGATGAGGCATTAGACATCTTACTTGAGTGTTTGGAGCACCTGACAGATTCGAAAACTTGCGCATCAATAAATCTATCGATTGCTTTGATTTACTCGAAGAGAAAAGATCATGGCCAAGCGATAGCTCATGCTGAAAAGGTTCAAAAACTTAATCGTAAAGGCGACTCTGTGCAGGCTGCACATGTGCTCCTTATAAACAAGCAAGCGCCGGGGTTAGCTCAGGAGCTACTTAAGCTTGAGAATAAGGCTAAGAAAGCAAAAGCGAGCGCCCCATATACGAATATAGCGTTAGATAGAGTTCAACCTTTAGCCAACGACACCCATAAGATTGAAGAGCTGGAGCGGATTGTTGAGCACTGCAACATTAACCAGGCGGTTTACAGCCGAGCTAGAGCTTTGATTGAGTTGGCCGACACTTTGCTTAAGGTGAATAAACGTCTAGAGCCGAAAATGATTTCAGAGCTAATCGGGATCTACCATCATCTACATAATGACAACCTGACAAATTTGCATGATAAGTGCCATCGCCTTCTATGGACTGTTTTTGGCCAGAATAATGATATATTGAATTTGCTTCAGTTGTTCAAGTACAGCTCACTATTCTGGCGACTCCGAGACAACCCAGCCACGGAACTCGCTGCAATACAAAGTATTCGAAAACTTGAGCATTCTAGTTCGCTCGCTGGCTCTGAGCGAGATCCTGCGCTGTCTTATTATCACGGGCGTGCAAGAACACTACTAAGTTAAATATAAGCACTGAGTCTGCTTTTATTCGCTAAGATTACTGCAATAAGCACTTCCTTTTACGAAGTGCCTTGTGGACTAACTGTCTCGATTGCAGTCTATTGCCAGATTTCAGATTCCCATACCAACCTAAGAACGAGGCACCACGACACGAGTGCTTTCAGCCACTTTCTGCTCAGGCTCTCCCATTTCTCAGAATCGAGATTTCCGGGGGGCTTTGACACTTGGCGCGCCAAATTCGACGGCATCACCGTGCCGGACACTAATCGGCTGCAAGGTCTCGATCTGGAAAACAGCCGATTGAAGAAGCTGTTGGCCGCGAGGGAAAAGCGACCGCTTATTTTCCTAACGCGCCCCTGATCGATGGTACTCAGTCAACAGCGTGATGTGGCTATGACCTTGATGTCTGCTATGCGGAGAGCAGTACACTAGGGGTACAGAGACCAGTTTCTATCTATTTCACCAAATTTCGCTTAACACCAGTAACCACATTACTTTCAGCTCACTGTACCTACGCTAGACTTCGGATGGTTTCACCGGGCTTGCAGTGTTTCCATGCAACGCGCGATTAAATGATCTATCAGCCAACCACGACTTGCGCTTTTCTGCGGCGGATCAACCCTGCTGTTAACTCAAAGTAGTACACGGTCGCGCGGGCAGAGCAGCGCTGAGAGTGTTTCAAAAACCATTTCACGTGCTTTTCCTTCCAGGACCGGGGAGTCGCGCAACCCCAGCGCTCTCGAATCGCCTCTTGCATCCTTTCTGCCTGCCTGATATGCCGCTGCCGTGTGGCATGCGCGCCTTTGAGCACTGGACTCAGAAACAACGCCATGTCGAACTCGGACTTCATCGCCGCCCCCCGATGTAGGCACGCACCACATCGATGCGGTTATGTCCCAACTCGTGACTGATCTGCTGACGAGCGCTCTGATCACGTGCTCGATCGTCTCGATGGCCACGACCGCCATTGACGGGTGCCGAGAAGCCCGTCAGTTGCTCATATCGCTCACAGGCGTACGCCGCCCGCAGTTCATGAAAGCCTTTCAATCCCTGCTCATGCAGAATATCCCGCGCAGGTCGCACCACTGCCTGTATGAAGTCTTTGTAGCTTTCATCAGGTGCTAACAGGTTCCGACTGCCCTTGGGTGAGGACTCACTCGCCCTGTCGAGGGCATCGAGAACTTGATCCGTGACCGCGATCCAACGTGGTGCCGATGCGCCTGACCGACCGCCTTTGGTACCGTCCTGGATGTTGATCTTGCCCAGCTGCCGAGCCTCACGTTGCAGTCGGAGCAGATCCGCCAGGATCGCTTCACGCAGGCGCATGCCGGTCTCTCGGGCCAGGTGCACAATTGCGCTTACTCTTTGCTGGCCTTGCTCTGACAGCGCCTGTGCGATCTGCTCGACCTGCACACGGTCTTGGCCTTGCGGTGACTCAATACGCACGCCTGAGCGCTGCAAGCCCAGCGCCTGGCTCGGACTGGGAATTTTGACGTACTGATCACCGCGCAGCGCGGCCAACGTGCGGTTGACGCTGGACAAACGGTTCTGCGCGGTGGCGATGCCGACGTTGCCCTGATCAACCTGCTCTCGTATGTGGGTGGCGTAGCGCATGAGGATGTCGCGATCGATCTGTCGGGCATCATTAATCTTCGGCCCTTCCTCTGATCGACACCAACGTACGAATGCCTGCCAGCGATCGCTATGGGCTTTGATGGTACCGAAATGGCCATCGCCAAACAGATCTTTCAGCGCTTGCGGTCCAGCATAGCTAAGCTGGCGACCGAAGCCGAAATTGCGCCCAGCTCGCTTACCGACCCGAGCCATTTTTCTGCTCCTGATCGACTGTAGCGAGCTCGTGCAAAAGGGCTCGCCAGTGCGCACTCACAATGGCGAACTGGGCCCAATCAGTTGGGCGAAAACACAGCGTGTTGTCGGTGACGTAGAGAACCGCGCCCTCCTCTTTCAACCATCGAATGATGGCTGTCTTCGTGGCGCTGGTTTTATTGAGGGTGGCGACATCGGCGACAGCGGCGACAACCCTTGTCCGGTCTGGTTTTGAGCATGGCGACAAAGTGGCGACAGTCGCGGCAACAAATCGCGCTTTGGGCTCTTTTTGGCGCTGAGCCAGATGATTGCGTAGTGCTTCATCAAGATTGAACATGGCGCACCTCGAAGGTCTGGCCGTCAGTGATCAGCCACTGATGATCAATCAACTCGACTAACAGCTTGGTGGCATGACGGCTGCTCTTACGGGCAAAGCGGGGGCCGTTGCGATTCAGCTCTCGAACACTGAAACGCTTCCACTCCTTGACCTGTAGCCAGCGCAGCAACCGATCAGCCTCTTCCTTTACCCGGCACACCGGCTCCTGTTCGGTCAGGCGCTGAATCTCGGTGAGGTAGTAGCCGACCAAGGTCGAGGCCCGTTGAATATGATCGACCTCCACGACACTGCTCTCCTCCACCACGGCCAAAATACCGGCGACGCGCAACAGGTTGTCGGCTGCCTTTGATCCACTGGGCCGCACATTGGCCAGTTCCCCAAACTCACCCAACTGGGCCTCGATGGCGTCATGCAGATCAATCCAGCGACGGCGAGCCAACGCACTGATGGTCAGCGTTGAAAGCAACAGAGCGCCGTCAGGGGACAGCGACCACGGCTGATGAAACAGGGCCGAAAGTCGGTGGTGATAGCGCTTCAGCGCAGCGTCTTGGGACAAGTCGACAGATTGATAGCTCCGTTGTCCGGCCAGGCTGGTGGGCCAAATCATCAGACAGCGACCGAGGATGCCTTGCCCCTGCAGCAATGGGTCACTGAGCAACTGCATCGCCAAGTACGGTTGCAGCATCAAGTGCAGACTCAAACGCCGGTCATAAGCCCGTAGGCTTTCACCGGCCATGGAGCGCGCTCGATCAATCGGGCTCCCGTCCCAGAGTGACGACAAGGTTGTGACTGCTTTCAAACGGTTGTCCCGGTTCATGGTGCTGCTGCCGAGGAACTGCCCCCCTTCGTCACAGAACAGGCCCATGCACGGTAAGTCATGACAGAGCCCCTTGATCAGCGCCTCGATAGTCGGGTCCGTGGTGATCAACCTAGGGGCCGACGGCTCCTCTTCTACGAGAACGCGGTTTGCGGAGTCAGGATCGTTAGGATTACTACGCTGAGCCTGTTTTTGTACGGCACGGTATCGAGCAAGTTGTTCACGATAGCGTTGCCACTGTTCACGCTCCCATTGCCGTGCGGGCAGCAAGGCACATCGATCTGCTGCCGTTTTACGATCCCCTGACGCAGCCACGGTAATCAGGTACAGCGACAGAGGGTAATTTCTCCCGTCGAGCTGTAAACCCGCATGGCCTTGTGTGGCCAGCGCCGAGGCAGCCAACACCGATTGCGCGGCCAGCGCCTGAGGCACGCCGATGACCTCGGCCATGCGCTCCACCGCAGGCCCAAGAATCCCACCCAGTGCCTGCACCGGATAAGGTTGGGCCACGAGAGTCGACTCGATCAGCGGTCGAGGTGGTCGTGGTAGTTCAAGCTTCGGATCTAACTGCTGCATGGGCCCTCTCCTCAGTGATTGCTAGTTGTCCTCACGTAGTCCCGCCACGGGTGTTGAGTGTTATCAGGGATCAAGGCCCCTGCGGCCTGTGAGGTGTTCACTGACGCGGAACGTGCGGCTCCTTACGACCAGGAGCGAGGGCATGAACCCATGAATCTGGCCTCCTTGGCGCATCCGAAGATGCGGGCGGGCGGAGGCTGTGCCGACCGACGAGTTCGGCACCTGGAGATCCTGGGTGGGAGAAGGCAAAGATATGGACACCTGGGGCATGCCTGACTGTCAGTCAGGTGCAGCACTTCCATGGGCTGCGGCACCGGTGTCTGTGTCGTTGCGGATAGCGACGAATCGGATTTGTCAGGTCGATTGTCACGAGGAGAGTTGCGGCAATGCCCTGTACGACGTGGCTTGCAGCAGTGGTACGAGCGCCCGTCTCTTTCCAGAAGAAAGAGACGGGCGCAGTCTGGCGCAGCGAGGTGGGCCAAGGGAGGAGGTTGCTGCAGCGCAGCGAGGAAGGTCCATCGTCTGCCGCAGTGGGCAGATAAGTCGAGTAGGCATCCATCACTCTCGGGGAGTGACCGTGCGAGCCGCCGGACGCTAATCGCACTTCGGGAGAACCACCACGCAAGTGGCGTAGCCTTAAAGGTTCTGACTACCTGGGCAGGTGCTGTCAACGACAGCGATCCGTGCGCCAATTTTTATACCCACTCGAAAAGGCGGTCAAGCGTCACGACCAAGGCGTGAAAAAAGTGGCGACTGTCGCCACTTTTGTCGCCATGCTCCAGGCCACGTTCTGCGTTCGTTGTCGCCGCTGTCGCCGCTGTCGCCACACCTACATTCATACCCCCACGAAAAGATCCGCTCTGACACTGAAACGGCGCTGCGCTCGATAGAGATCGCGGGCAATTGCTAAGGGGCAAAGGAAGGCGCGGCGCTAATTAAATCTGAAAGGAGAAAGTGGAACGCGGTAGCTTCGAGAAAAAGCAAGTGAACCCTCCGATCGGCGCGATCAAAGATCGCTGGATCGGAGGGTTTAGCGGGAAAGGCAAAGTTTCAAACGTCAATTACAGCCTCAAGCATCGAAACTTGTTGGTCGGGATCTGCCGACCGCGCCCCCCCGTTTCAGGCCTGACACAGCGTCCTTCGACTATAGAATCCAGCAATGCTGATAGAATTAGGCCGGTTATACATAACACCCTTATGAGAAATGGTATGAATACCGAGTTGACGGAAGAAGAAATGCGTAAGGCGCTATTTGGCGTACCGGAGTCCCCTTCCACGGAAACTCATTCACACTTGGAAGACACTGTTCCGGATGTCTTGATGGTGCAACCGGTAAAGACAGCGAAGAAACAGAAAGTCTCAAAAGGTTTCACACCCAGACTGAGAGTCACGCTGCTGGTGGGAAATGAATTTCAAGGCAAGATGCACGAGATGATATATGAGGCCGATACGCTGAGCTCCCTAGTTGCAGAGCAAGAAGCTACTAAGACGGCCAGAAAAAAATTCAGGTTCGTGGAAGTGGTATCGGTCAAGTCGATGTAATTGCCCCCGTTCATTGGTTCGCTTGAACTGCATTAAACTGTCTTCGGTTGTCGCGGGCCACTCGACCGGCCGGAGGCTTCAAACCTCAGAGTACGTAATCGTATCGCGGACGGGCTTTTACACCGCCAACCATCCAAAACTCAATACTTAGCCGATCGCCGCTCCGAAGCTCCATAACCGACGGTGGCAACAGACGGAAATCGGCCAAAAGCAGCCGCTCAGATGTGTCACTCAAATACAGGATAAAATTCGTCCACCAACTCACTTCCAGGCCATGAGTTGACTGGGGTAATGTGCTCAGTAGGAAGCCAGGAGTGATTTATGGATAGCAAGCGGGCGATTGAACTTAGTACAAAGATCATAGAAATACAGACGCTAATGATCGCGTACACCACCGATGGCAGAACCTCCGCTCAGCCTGCCGAATACCGTGAGCTCTATGCGGAGGTGATAATAGATCTGGAAGATGCGAAATATGCGAATCCCAACCCGCACAAATCGCTCGAAGTCTTCATGGCATTTTGCAAGCTTCAGGAAATGAGTACTTATGCAAGCCGTCGCGTCTACGTGCAGGAGCTCTATGCCGATATCTTGCTAGACCTCAAACGGATACAACGTCACGCCCCATCATCCAGGAATTGGAGTAAGGCAAATGAAGCGTTGGCTGATGAGTTGACGCCAATCCGTGCGCAATGGTTAAAGGCGAAGAACTTCATTTACTCAGCAACACCTGACTTCGAAAACTCCGTAAAGGAGTCAATCAGCTCCGTTGAGTCAAGCCTCATGGTGCTGCTGAATGAACCAAACGGAACGCTCGGTAAGATCATCAAGCGTGCAAATCTAGACGCAGATATTGAACGTTTGATCACCCAAGCCTATGGCTATGCGAGTAACAAAGATTTCGTTAGGCACGGCGGCACAGTCGAGTCAGCTCTTTCACAGGCAGAAGCAGAGTTTTTTCTTGAGTTCTCTGCAACATCTATCGTGTACATTACCAATCGGTTAAAAAAACATGACTCCTGAATCGCCTTCAAAATCGTCCCCTAGCGATCTTTAGCCGAAAGGTCGAATGGTGAAACGTTAGCCATGCATGCGATAAGTGCGTTGATGCCAATGGAGATAGCGATGAGAAGGACGTCACCAACCAACAAACCTGAGTGCGCAACGTATACTCTAGCTGTGATGGGATCGTCGCTTAGCGGTGATGACGGTCGTCTAGGTGTAGCCATCTCCTCTACTTTCATCGCTTTAGCAAGCAAGATCCGTTCGGTTAGTGGATCCCGCCACCTATTCTCGCTGTACACAGCCTGCTTGACGCCTATAAGCCAACTTAACGAAATACTTACCACCAATTATGTAATGGAGGCTGCCACGTGAGTGTCGTTGCAAGTCGTTACGAGCGTCTGGGGCCGTCGCTCTCCCTGCTTGCTGATGAGGCCGTTTTAGCTCAAGCATGGAAGAAAGCCGATGCGTATATTCGGCGACATAACTGGTACGCCGACATTCTAGAATTGGAGCAAGTCTCTCTCTTGCTTCCGCAAACTTTGCGAGCTTGGCAGTCGCAGATTTCTTGGGGCGATCACACCTCCGCCAGCCCACTACGCTTGGTTCCCGCCCCAAAGAACGGCAAATGGCACTTTCCCTCTAAAAAAGATGGTGGCGACTGGAAATTCAAACCTATTCCGAAGTCCGACGACTCACTCCAGACCGAGCCTGATTTGCGTCCTCTCGCGCATGTCGGTATTCGCGAGCAAGTTATGGCGTCAGCCGTGATGCTATGTTTGGCTGATGCTGTGGAGACGCTGCAGGGCAATACAGACCCTGCGACCTACTCCAGCAAGGCACAAGCTAGGCAGCAGGTTTGCAGTTACGGTAACCGACTTTTCTGCGACTGGCTTAAAGACTCAGATGACCGTCAGCAAGGGCGTTTTCGCTGGGGCAACGCAACCACCTATTCTCAGTTCTTTGTTGATTATGAGCGCTTTCTTGAGCGTCCGGCCGAGGTGTGCCGCGAAGCGCTTCCAACATTGCAGGACGAGCGGCTGTTCGTAGTAAAGCTCGACCTCGCCAAGTTTTACGATTGTGTGAGTCAACCTGCGGTGGTGACACGCTTGCGCACTCTGTACCAGAATTACGCAACCAAATTCTCAATACCTTATGTAACTTCAGAAGCAGAGCCGTTCTGGCAAGCAGTGGAAAAAATTCTTTGCTGGCAGTGGCATGTCGGCGACTCAGCTGGGCGTGCAGACCTGAAGTTGGGGCTGCCCCAGGGATTGGTGGCAAGCGGGTTCTTCGCTAACGGGTATATGCATGATTTTGATCAGATGATACTTGGGGGGGTGGCTCAGAGGACTGGCATTCCCGTCAAGGTGAACGGCAGTACGGTAACAGCGCGCTTGGTTGACTACTGCCGCTACGTAGACGACATGCGCCTGGTGGTGGCGATTCCTAACGAAGCAGCAAACAGTATGGCGCTTGAGACCATCGCAAATGACATGAGCGATTGGGCTAACAGTCAGATTGGTTGGTGCTTCAAGGATGCGCACAATGGACTGGAAATCAAGAAAGAAAAGTCCGAGGCTGTTGCCTGGGAGGATTTCGCGGTACAAGGCAGTACGTCCCGCTTCATGCGTGGCGTGAATGGACAAATCAGTTCAGCCCCTGACCCTGCTACGTTGCTGCAGGCTACCGGCAGCTTAGACCATTTGCTCTGGCTGGCGGACGCGCTAGACGACGCTGGCGACGTCGATGAGAACCCACTGGCATTGGCTCGGATTTCGCTTCCGCGAGCGGACGTACGCGATGACACAGTTAAACGCTTCGCGGCCAACCGCTTGCGCCAAGTATTACGAATGCGTCGTAGCATGGCTGATCCTGAACTACCTGCCGAAGATACTCTGTCGAATACCGAAGTGAGCGAGCGCCAAGCGCTCGATCACGAAATGGAGACAATTGCGAGGAAGTTGGTTGCATGCTGGTCTCGCAATCCAGCTTTGGCCAGCGTACTGCGCTGTGGGTTAGACATCTTCCCATCTGCGGAGCTACTCCGGCCGGTCCTTCAGGCGTTGCAGATGAAACTGAAATCTGGTGTAAATCGAGCAGAGCGTGAGGTGTCGCTGTTCGTATTATCTGACCTGCTAAGGGCCGGCGCAGTGGAGACAGGACTGCATCGCCCAGAAAGCTACCCGGCTTTAGCGGATATAGCCGGGTACCGCAAAGAACTTTTGCAGACGGCTCTAGAGGTAATCGCCGCTCCCGACCTTCCTTGGTACCTGCATCAACAGGCGGCCCTCTTTCTAGCGGTCATGCAGTACCCGGTATTGTTGCCCCCGTTACCCGAATTGATTTCGTATAACGCGTTACATTCGGCCTTGCGCTTCTCACCGCCTTTCACTCCTGAGCTCTCCACTGCGCTAACGGCTGGGCTATTGGTTATGCGAATCACAGGCCAGCGCGACAAGTTTGTGATCTGGCTTGGTAGTTGGCTGCAAAATCTATCTATCAAAGACGCCAACAAACTAATCGATGATATTGCCATGATCGAACCAAGGGTCCTGGGCGAGCTTCACGCTGCGTGGATTGGCAGAGGTAAAGTCGGTTGGGTCAAGCATGTAGATCGGTATCTATCTCCACCTCAAACTCAAGAAACCTCGGTACGCCTTAAAGACTGGCGTGGAGGTAAGCGCTCACTTCTGACAATAGTGACTCATCCTGAAAATCCATTTGTTCAGGAAAATGCGTTACTCAAATTGACGGTCGAGCTGTTGAAAGCTGCGCCATCGGGCCTACTCGATCAAGATGGTCTCAGTTTGGACTGGTTGTTTGTAGAGTGCGCGGACTGGAGCAGGATTCAAGACCCTAGCACTCAGATCATCTTGACGTTTAAAGCTCCCAACAAGATTGTGCAGCCTTGGAACGAGAAACCATCATGGTGTTCGGACGAACTGGCCTGGGCGTATCGTCTTGGCCGGCTCTTGCGCTCCGCCATCATCGGGGAAAGCGACTTCACTACTCGTTTTTTCCCGCTACGTGAGGAGCAATTTAATAGCTATCGAGGTATTCAGAGCAGTTGGTACAAACGTCGCCTGGGGTTGATGCCCCTTAGTCGCGGACTGGGGGAAGAGCCTACTCCCATTTCGCCATGGCTCAACGAGCTGGTCATGAGACTGCTGCAGTGGCCTGGCTTGGAGATCAATAGGAACGTGGTGGTAGGATTCGCCGAAGTTGCGATCCCGTCCGACTTGCTTATCCTGGTCAAGGCACGCTTGGCAGAGCAAGGGCGTATTTTCGGAAGGCAATCCAATCTTCCTGCTTACCTTTTGCCGATTGAGTGCGCGAAGACTACAAACCTGAGCGCTTTCAAGGTCGCACTGGTCCAGTCTTTGATGCCTAAGGATGCCGACTTTTCTGAAGGTGATCCGTTGCACTGGACAGAACCTTACCGCGCCAGGCACAGAGCGCATCTTGCGGCTATGTGCCGCTTGCTAGGACAGCAGCTTTCGGCTGCACGCTTCGCGAACCGGAAAGTCACTACGCAGCGCAAAAACCAACTAGACCTAATTGTCTTCCCTGAACTCGCCATCCATCCCGACGACATGTGGCTTTTGCATAGGCTGTCGGATAGCACAGGTGCAGTGATATTTGCTGGTCAAACCTTCGTAGAGCACCCATACCTCAAAAAACCCATAAACCGGGCTGTGTGGCTTCTGCGACAGGAGAGTGCCGCTGGTAGGCAGATCATTCGCGCCTATCAGGGCAAGGAGTACGGAATCCCTTGGGAAAAGAAGGCTGGCGTGGCGGGACACAGGCCCTACCAGGTCATCGTCGAATTCAAAGACAACCAGGGCGTTACGGCCAGACTGACCGGCGCCGTCTGCTATGACGCTACCGATCTGAAGCTCGCGGCCGACATGCGCGATATCACTGATGGTTTTGTAATCGCTGCGCTAAACAAGGACATCGGTACGTTCGACACCATGGCGACAGCTCTGCAATTCCATATGTACCAGCCCATCATGCTAGCTAACACCGGCCAGTATGGTGGCTCAAATGCTCAGGCGCCCTTCAAAGCGCACCATGAGCGGCAGATTGCCCACGTTCATGGAAACAATCAGGCTGTGATCAGTATCTTTGATGTGGACCTTCTAGCGTTTCAAAGCAGCCGAAATGCCGAGCAGGCGAAAGAGAAGAAAACTGCGCCTGCTGGGTTCGGTGGACGACGCTAAGCATGCACCTTGCGCCGGTAGGGTGGTGACGCAACCACCGGCGCCTAGTCAAAAGCGAAGTTTCAATAGTGTCTCCGCACCTTCTCGAGTCCCCTCTGTCTACGGAATTGAAGGGGGGAGTATCTGTATTAGCGGCTGCTCTGATTCAGGCCACTTCCGATGTACTGCCTCTGATCATCAGCAGCTTTTTAGTCACGGTTTGTCCACGGTCAGCCTTAACTTGCGGTGCGGTTGATTAGCGAAAAGTTGAATCCGCAGTTGTGAGCAGTCCTTGCCTAGCGACCGCTTAGAGTCGATGGTTGCCTGTCGCGAAAGGCTGCAATCGGCACAGGCTGTGTGAAAACGATTTGGAGCAGAATACAGTTACGACAGGTATGAAAATCGCGGTCCTACGCAATTTTCCGGTCTGCTGATTAACCAAACGCTGGCAGATTTTACGTAGAAACGCAGACTTCAAAAAGGCGTACGCGTTTCATACAGCCTGGGCCAAAAGCAGCCGGTCACGTGACGCGCTGACTGAAAGCGACCAGATTTTTCTGCCTGGGTCAGGCGGCCTGGGCTGATTTGATCGAGGTTTCGCTAGTCAGGACTCACGGTGCATCTTGGACAGGACAAAGGCTTGAAATTTTCGTAGCCAAGATGCAATAAGTCGAAATTATTTGCGAATAGGAAATTTCAGGCTGCTATATTTCTTCATCCGCCCAGTTTCAAATATTCAATAACTCTGCAGAGGGATTATTGGTTGACTTGACTGAAATTCAAAATTTACGAACTCATCAATATTTAATATTTTTGTTGGGATTTCAAGTTTTATGTAAGCGGCGGCGACTTTCTTCGAAAATCTCCTATCATTCGTTATAAAATAGCTAGAACTGGAAGCATAGATGGCATGGCTGTTGTCATGCATTCTTCCAGTTAGCGCTGCCGCATGGTTTTTTTCTTCCTGATTGTAACCGGCCTCCTCCATACAATTTAGAATTTTTGAGATTATTACCTCTTTTTGGTGGTGGCTTTGCATGAGGTTAATTCCGGTTGGAATATTTTGTAAGCTCATCCCGGCTTCGGAGAATTTAAAGTCCAAGTAATCGGAAAAACACTTATCTTCAAGAATTTCCTCTGGTGAAAGCCTAGACAGGCGGCGCGGTCCGAGGTTGTGCTTCTTTTGGATCTCTAAAAATGTAGCGACGCCATTTGTTGTTTGATTTATTGTCTCAAAATTTGAGTTTAGATTTTTTGGATCTCTCCTCCCAAAGTGGAATAATTCGTTTCGCTTTGCCACATCGGTTAGATTCAGGTATTTATCAACGCGCGCCATACACGCCCCGAAATCTTCACTAACAAGCATTGTTGCAAACTGCTCTTCAGTTATCTCTCCAGAAAGTATGCGCTCCAAGTTCGATCTATGAATTCTCAAAGCGTCAGCGAGTTCAGGATGCCCATAAATCTCTCTGATTATCTCTTGTGTTTCCGCTGCGTTGGGGTAGCCGGGTAGATAGCCC